>NZVW01000118.1 GCA_002697475.1 Aquimarina sp.
TATATATTAACAAAAAAGTTTGTAGATATTGTAATATAAATTCTATAATTATTTCTGGTGTGATTATGATTGTAAGTATTTATTTTTCAAATTATCTTCATTTTGAAAATTTTTCTGTAATGACGGGTCGAGGTGACAATCCAGATAAAGGCTCAGAACTAATTAAAATAATAACATTGGTTGTTGGAATTCTTATTATATTGTTAGGAACTTACCTGCGAATTAGAAAAGTTAAAAAACAATCTATTCATAACACATAGATTATTTAAAAACCAATATTTGTATATGGAAATCTTTACTGGTGCAGTTGCATCCATCGCTGCCTTATTCACCGCGATGATTGGATTGCTTAAATTACCTGTTTTCAGTTTTATGGAGCATACACGCCATAAAAAAATGACACAACTTTTAAATACTAAAGAGGTCATTAGCCTTTTTGATAATTACGAAACTAATTTTAAAGACAGCTTTATAAAAGGTGATCTTACAGAAGATTACTTTTATATGCGAACAGGGATCAGGACTAACGAAAAAAACATACCTAAATATGTTGCCCTAAAAAATAAACTGGGTAGGGACTATACCTGGGAGATCATCAAAAAAGCTAAAATACATCTTGATACAGATCAGGATGACATATCCGTAACCATAAATCGACTTGCTAAAATCTATTATATCGTTGCTATGATATTGGTGATATTCTTTTTTGTTGTGCCCCTGATAGCTATGATCACTTCTGCAATTGAAATTGAGGATAAAAGCTTGGTATCCATACTTAAATTTTTATTTACGATATCATTTCCTCTTATTTTTTCCTTTTTAGTATTAAAATCTACAGAGAGTACATCCTCTGCACGGATCATTGAAAAAAGGTTGAGCAGGTCTAAAGAAAATATCTTATAATTTTCTAAAAACGTAGAACATTTTTCCTCCAAACACACGATTCTGCAAAAAGCTAATTAACCAATAAATTTTTCACTCTGTATGTCATCTAAAACTACAAAAATCATATTTGCTTTTATCCTTTTCATTTTATCCGTAAATTTTACAAATGCTCAACCCAAAAAAGGAGAGTTCTTCAATGCGGCGATAGGAATAGGACTTACCTCTCCTTATGAGGATATTGATGTAGGAGGCCAGGGTTTCTATGCTCAGGCAGAATACGTCTGGGGAATAAAGACCTGGTTTGGTGTTCGACCTTATGCAGGATTTGTGTTTACCTCAAAAGATAAAGATGTTGAAGAATCATTAAGGGAGTTTAAAGTCACTACGAATGCTTTTCTTTTTGGAGTAAAAGCCAGAATAGCGATTCCTATTCCATTTATAGCTCCATACTTTGAAACGGGCATAGGAGGCTCTATAGGGGCTTTTGAAACATATACTCCTTTAGTGAACAAAAAAGAAAACGGTTTACTAATGCATATCCCTTTTACAGTAGGACTAGCAATAGGAAAAAATCACGGTGTTGATCTGGCTTTTGTATATTACTTTCATGATTCTGTGGATCAGGTTGCAGGAGGTGTTGCAGTAGGTCTCTCTTTTCCAATAAACAAATAAATTATGTACAAGATTTATATTCTAACACTAATAACTTTATGTTCTTCCTGCGCTCCTAAGTTGGGGTCAAAGATTATTTCAAAACAAGAACCTTTACCAGAATATGCAGAAATAGTTATACTTAACGAGAGTGTTAACATTATTCCAGAGGGTATAAAAGTTGGAGAGGTATCCTCTACTGATAATGGGTTTTCTGTGAATTGCTCTTATGATGAGATCATAGAACCGTTAAAAAATATAGCCCTTCAAAATGGAGCTAATATTTTAAAGATAACCAGATTAAAAAATCCTGATTTAATGAGTACCTGTGTAAAAATTTATGCAGATATCTATAGAGTGGATAATCCGCAATTATACGAATCTGAAATCATCTGGAGCCCATACCGAAAACTTACTTGGGATGATTTTAAAGGAAAACCTAAAGATGATGAGTTTAAAGACTTTGCAGCCGTGAGCAATTGTAACATAGGTTTTCGATCTAATCGGGTTACACTTTTAAAAAGTGCAAAGTTTTATGTAGAGAATAAATTTGATTGTTATAACAGTTGGGTTAAACCAGAAGCTTTGGGAGATGATAGTTTATTAAAGCACGAACAAGGTCATTTTGATATAGCAGAAATATTCAAAAGAAAACTAGAATCTAAACTAACTTCAGAAAAAGTGAGCCTAACAAAATTTGAGGCTTTTGCCCAAAAAGCATTGGATCAAATTCATGAGGAGTTCTTAAAAGAACAGGAACTATACGATCTTGAGACAAACTATGGTTTAGATAAAGCAAATCAAGAAAAATGGGAGGCAAAGATTGAAACAACTTTAAGAAAAAACCCCCGACAACTCCGAGTAATCGCATTTTAAAAGTTTATAAGTAGATAAAATTTATTTAATACCATTTAATTCTTCTAGTTTTTTGATTTCTTGGATAACAAAATCCCTATCGAATCTGTATTCTCTTTTTATGGATTTATACATCTCATCAAATAGTCTTTTTAGGTGATCATCAAGAAACTCATCATCCAAATGTGGATAATCAAAATTAACGTTATAAATTGAAGTTATACTTTTCTGTCCTCCACTATTAACTATTCCCATTAAATTAAAATCACTTAGTAAAGTAAATAGTGAACGATCGTTAGTTAGAAAAAAGGCTTCCGTCTTTTCCTCAAAATATAAACTCATTGTATAGTTATTGGTGCAAACTCTGGCGTGCATAATGTCCCAAGCAGAACCCCATAATTTTTTTCGTGTTTGCCGGGCTTTCCCATCTAACCAGATCATCTTTCTAAAATTTGTAAGTCCTCCAAAAATTTTTAAAGCCAAATTAAATTCTATCCCAACCCATAAACCAAGACTTTCAATCATCCATTGGGCAAATATTTCAATATTTTTTCTCGCATTATTCATTGCTAATCCATTCAATGATAACTGGCGAATTTTTAATAATGAACAATAGGTGTTTAAAATCATCGGTTCTATCTGAAGCCATATATTAGAATTGGCGGAGAAATGATCATTTTCAGCAACAAAGAAATTTTTATGAAAATCAAAATTTTGTCGGTTGAAATATTTATCAGGAATTTTATTAAAAAATGATATGCGCGACATAAAATCAGTCATTTTTTGGTAATCCAACTCACCATTTTTCAAACATAATTCAATTATTCCCAAAATAGGATTCACTTCAATACCAGTCTTAGATATATACTTTTTTAGATGAAGGACTTTTTCTTTATTACAATTTTCTGCATTCTTACCAAAATCAACTACCTTAATTACATTAAGGCAAACATTGCTGTCTAAAAAAATAATTGGGTTAATCTGATCATTAACTAAAGCCTTAACTTCTCTAGCACTTGGTAAATCACACTCACCTTGCTGATTAAAACTATAATAATGGGATTTATAAGGTTTCAGAGCACTCATCTTTTTTATTTATCAAGCCTGATATTATTTTCAAAAGATCTTTTATATTTCCGGCAATTCAGAAACTGCATCCTTATCATCTAATAACCCGAGTGATTTGAGGTAGCGTTCTGTCATAAGCATACTGGAATGCCTACACATTTTTTGAATTTTGCGAATATCTTTCTCCTTTTGATACCAATTAACCACAGCGGTATGCTTAAACCCATATAGAGTGTAATCATCACTAAGCTCAAAATAATCTTTGACTTTCTTAAAATGTTTGCCCATATAATTTTCACCCATTTTAGTTGCTGAGGGATGTTTGTTAGCTCCAAATAAAAAATCATCAACGTGGTAATCCTCTAGCTTCATTTCTAAAATAACTTGCTTTAAAGCAGGAACTATAGGTATAACATCTCTTTTCTTGGTTTTACTTGTTTGACCAGCCACCCAAATCAAATCCTTTTTTAGGTCAATATCACCTACCTTTAATCGTCTTATCTCAGATAAACGCATAAAAGAATAGTACACAAAGCAAATTACTTTCCATAGATATGGATCGTGTGCTAATACATACTCCTTGATATCGGCAATTTGTTCGTTGGTGAAAGGTTTGTTTTTTGTTCCGTATTCTTCGGGTAGTTTATCTATCTTATCAAATGGATTCTTCCCCTCAACCCACTCTTGTTTTAAACAAACATTATAGAAGGTTTTAAGAACACCTAGGGTGTTGTTATATGTTTTAGCACTGTTTCTTCTTTTAGTGAGCAGATACATAAAATATCCTTGAATGATGTTGTGATCCAAATCTCCAATCCAAATATTATCTAAGCCTTTACCTTCTAGCCACCTTAGGAAACGTTCCAGAGTGTTTGTATAAAATTCGATTCCTCGTTTATAAAGTTTCTTTGCCTTTTTTAATTCAATAAAATTATTGGCTGCTTCCCTTACGGAATAAATCCTATCGGAGGTCTTTTGCTCTTCTACAATTTGCGCGGAGGCCTTTTTTCTGTCAATATGATATCCGTCAGCTAAAAGCCTATTGATCTTATTGACCATGTCCTTTGCATAGGCCTTCTGTTCTGCTTCAGTTTTATATTCCTTGGGGATATATCTTCTTTGTCTTACCAGATCATTCTTTTGAACATCCCAGACATAGAACATTATATAATTGCCTTTTGCAGCTTTTGACTTGACCAGACGTGCCTTTTTAAATTTTTGCATATCTTCGTGAATATACTTTGGTACCAGACCAAATATACTATAAACTGACGACTTTACTGCCGACCCGTGACGTGAAGAAATAGAAAACCCTTTGTAATCTACTGAAAACAAAGGGTTTTTATTTGTCGGGGTGGCAGGATGATAACTAAACCGCCACTATGCAGTAAAATCAACACTTTCAGAAGTAGACTAAAATAGTGTGAACCGAATTGTAGACCTATCTGTTAGTTTGAAATAGTATTATTTATCTGAACGTCTTACTACAAATTTACGATTTTAACTCCATTAAAACCAGTCAATTTGCATCAAATATTATGATTAATCTATTAAATATTTGTTGACAATTTCTTCTTCTATTCCGCTGTATTCAACGAATTCTTTGATTGTAACAAATTGGTAAGATTCCTTTCCAAAGTAGTTTCTAATATCGTTTAAAAGCTTACGACCATAGCGTTCACTACGTCCTGTGATACGCTGAATATCTTTTGGGTATATGCAAGCTCTTTTTGGGGTCATAATACTTTATCTATGCTTTATCCGTACATCATCCATACTTCATTATTTTATGATTATGGTGATGATGCGTTGTTAAAATGTTGACAACACGATAGTGTTATCAATATTTTAATGACGTTTTTGGTTGTATCGGAATGGATAACCGAAAACGGAATTGCTTTTTTAACAACGTGCCATAAAATTACGTGATTTGGTTTCATTAATCAAAAAACGAATTATTATGGCAAAACAAACTGGTATTATTAAATTGAAAGGAACTATCGGTGGTATATCCTTTTACAAAACGACTGACGGACATCTTGCACGTGAAAAAGGTGGCGTAGATGCCAATCGTATTGCAAACGATCCTGCGTTTCAGAGAACACGTGAAAATGGGTCTGAATTTGGACGTGCTGGTAAAGGTGGTAAGCTCTTACGAAATGCGATTCGTATTCTTTTGCAAAATGCAAAAGACAAACGTGTGGTTTCTCGTTTGACCAAAACTCTAGTAGCAATCACCAAAACAGACACTACCAATGAAAGAGGATCTAGAACACTTCAAGATGGGAATTTAAGTCTGTTAGAAAGCTTTGAATTCAATTTAGGTGGAAAGTTAGGTACAACACTTTTTGCTCCTTTTACGAATGCTTTTGACCGTGTTTCTGGTGATGCTACGGTTAACCTTGATGCATTTTCTCCAACGGTTAGGATTGCAGCTCCGACTGGAGCAACTCATTTTAAAGTGGTAATGGGAGCTTCGGAATTAGATTTTGCAAATGAAACCTCAACATTTGAAAATGATGAGACTGCCATTCTGCCTTATTCTGCTGCTGATACCGCAGCTATTGCCTTGAGCGCTTCATTGACTGCTAACTCAACTTTGCCTGTTGTGCAAGTGTTGGGAATTGAGTTTTACCAAGAGGTAAACGGACAAATGTACGAGCTTAAAAACGGTGCTTACAACGCATTAGCAATTGTTATTGTAGATACTCCGTAAGTATGGAATTAGTGCTGTATAGAGCCTATTTTGAAGAGGGCACCAATGGTGCTCTCTTTAATTCTGATAAGTTTCTTTGTCATACTATCGAATTGCCCTGGAACGATAACAAGCGAAATACCTCCTGTATTCCTGAAGGCACTTATGAAGTTGAGCCTCGTTTTTCAAAACGGTTTAAGCATCATTTGATTTTGAAGGATGTAAAAGGTAGAAGCTTTATTCTGTTTCACCCCGCAAATGATGCCTTAAAAGAGCTTCAAGGGTGTATTGCTCCAGTAACTTATTTGGGTGGTATCGGAAAAGGCATTTATTCTAAAAAAGCTATGCAAAAACTGTTGTCTTTGGTGTATCAAGCTAAAGACCGAAAAGAAACCATTTTATTAACTATTAAATCACAGAATTATGAACATTGTAGAACGTTATAAAAAACCAACTCCTAAATTTTTCAAGACTTTACGAAATATTGGTATTGCATTGGCTACTGCAGGTGGTGCTATCATAGCTGCACCTATTTCTATGCCTGCCATTGTGTTAACTATTGCCACTTATATGACCGTTGCCGGAACTGTGGCTACCGCCGTAAGTCAAGCTGTTGTTACTGATGATGAAAACATAGATACAGATGCAAATGACGATGGACTATAACACCAAATCTGCCATTATTGGTGGTACTTTCTTTTCTTCAATTGTTAATATTGGTGTTGAGGATTTGATTACTACCATTGTTTTGGCTATTGTTGGTGCTGTCGTTAGTTTCTTTGTTTCTCTACTGCTTAAAAAGTTTATCACTTTTCTCGGGGCAAAGTGTCGTAGGTGGAAGTGATTATTGATGTAAAGCGGTTGGAAAGATAAATAAAGGGCATTTTCTAAAAATGTTCTTTTTTTATGCGCGGTGTTGAGGTGGGTAAATGGAAAGAGCGATTCCCTGATAAGGGACTGAGCGAATGCAATGCATCCTACCGCAGACACAAGGCAAAACATTAATAATTGCTGTAACCTACACCGTTGAAATGGGTGGTGGGGAAAAGTGGCAAAGTTGTATGTTCTACACTTGAATTCAAGTTCGGAATTTGGCGGCTGGTTAGCGGATATTTTACATAATGGCGTTATAGTACAGAAAGTGAATGAATGCTACTATAACTACCCGTTATGTAAACATAGCTTTGGGTAGTTTTTGGCGTGTGCCTTTCGTCAGGCTCAAGACAGGCTATGGGAACAGCTCTTTACTTTTTTGCTTATCCAATGATTGTAAATAACACTTTAAGCAAAACAAGTAATGTGCTGTGTGAGGGTTGGCAGCCAAAAACTACATGAGCGTTGGCGAACGGAACAAACCAAAAGACAGAGAATTTTGAGGAACGAGAAAACTGGGTTTTGGCTTGTGGGGAGTTGAGAACTACAAACTTAAAGCTTCTAATAAATCTATCGACTCTTCTTCAATCCATTCATCTTTAGAAATGAGTTGTTCAATCAAATCGATTTGTCTTTTATTAAAATCATCTTTGATTAAACCTGAAAAAGTTTTTTGCTTCCATTTACTTTTATGATGATCAACATCTACAGGTAATTTTTTAGCATTATTTAAAGGCTCTATTATTTGAATATTTTTATCTTTTTCTTTAAATATTTGCTTTACTTGGGAATAAATTTTCAACCCATTAAAATCCCAGTCACAAAAATAATAAATTGGTAATTGTAGCTTTTCTTGAGGAATATCCAATAAAGGTTTAGTATTATTACCTCCTACATACCATAGTTCAATATTGTTTTTTTTATATTCAAGAGGCACCTTTAGACAATCAAGATTTTCGCATAAAACTATTACTTTCGGATTAAGGCAATCAACCACAAGTCTCCATTGCTTATTTTTAGGATCTTTTTCTGGAAAATATTCAATTTCAAGTAAATCTAAAACTGCATTTTTCAAACTTAATTTATTCTCTAAATATTTTGAATTTTGATTCTTGAAAACTTGGGCTGAAAATTTTTTTTGAGTCGTAAGCTTCTCTTTAAGTTCTTGCTTGTTGTAATAAATAAACATAAGAGCCTTTAAATCTTCTTCTGTGAAACTTTTTTTAGCATTATTTTCAATACCTGACTTCTCGAAGAATGTATTATAATAATTAAAAGTTTCTAAAAAATTTAATTCATAAAAAGCTTTATACCTATCAGTTGCCTCAATAATTGAATGATTACCTGTTTTAAACCTAATTAGCTTTCTTTGATTTAAAAGCACTGTATTTATATAATCATTTCTGAATATCTTCAGCTTTGTTCTTCCTTCAAGATATAATTGATGTAAGCCTCTTAAATGTTTCCATTCAATATTCTTCATGATAAACCAAAAATTGGAATAGGTTGATAATTAACATCATCATACTCTAAACTATTGTGTAACAAATAAATGTTTTGCTTCGAAGCTTCAACCTTGTTAGGTTTAATTGATAAAGATAATATTTGATAATCATTAGCTCTTGCAATCTCATATAGCATGTCAAAGTTCTTTCCTAAACCAGCTGCTTCATCAATGGCCATAAAACGAATTGCTTCGACAAATTTATTTTTAGACTTTCTATTTAATAAGGATAACTTTCCAATACATAACAAAGAAATTGCAGCATATGTTTGGCTAGTACTACCGTCATTACTTTTACCGCTTTTATTTTTAATTGAAA
>NZVW01000119.1 GCA_002697475.1 Aquimarina sp.
GATGAGCTAGCAGATGTACTGACGAGTTTAGAAGGTATAGCAAAACGCTTCAATGATGCACAATCTTCGAAAAAAGTTTCTATTGCTGACTTGATTGTACTAGGAGGATGTGCAGCAGTTGAAAAATCTGCAGCAGCAGCAGGTGTAACTGTTGAGGTTCCCTTTACTCCGGGTCGTATGGATACGACTCAGGAGCTAACCGATGAGGAAAGTTTCAACTGGTTAAAACCGGTGTCCGATGGCTTCAGAAATTATCAAAATGATAAAGTTGGGTTTCATATACCGCCGGAGCATATATTTTTAGACAGAGCAAATTTACTAACACTTACCGCTCCTGAGTGGACTGTCCTGGTAGGAGGAATGCGCGTACTGGATCAAAATTATGATCACTCAGGTTTAGGAGTTTTTACGGAAAGGAAAGAAACACTGAGTAACGATTTCTTCAAGGTGCTAACAAGTATGGATTATGAGTGGGTGCCATTTGATGATAAAGAAATGATTTTTAATATCAACGAGAGAAAATCAGGTATGACAAAGTATAAGGCATCCAGATGTGATTTAATATTTGGCTCTAATGCGCAACTGAGAAATATCGCAGAAGTATATGCCGCCAATGATGGATTAGAGCGTTTTGTAACAGATTTTGTAAAGGCCTGGGACAAAGTTATGATGTTGGATCGTTATGATGTAAAAAGCGCTTAATTGTTGATTATATTTTTAAAACCTCTGCAAGGAGTAGGCGTATTCCGCAGAGGTTTTTTATTTTTTAAGAATTTAAAGTTAGGATATTTTTTTTGAAACTTAGTTTTGGCAAAGGTCTAAGGTAAAGTTACCATTAATAGTGCTGCCTTTCTGACCTGTAGCCACGACTCTACCAGTAATCATAGTTTCAGAAGCTTCTGTTATCTCTATCTTCCCACAAGTTGCCAATTCCACAATAGTAACACTTTCGTTATCTATAGTTTCTATTGTATTAAAGTTCAGAGACTCACCCTCTCCTAAGACATCTGATAAAGTAATTGTCTGCGGACTTAAGTTTGATAAAGAAAAGATTATGGAACCTTGGATAGGCTCAAACTCAGGAAATGTACAGCTTCCTCCGGTTACTTCAAATACGTGAATTCTACAAAAATATTCATCAAATTGAGATCTGAAGTCTCCTCCGGTAACCGTGAAATTAAAACCTCTAAATACTCCTTTAGCTGGTTGGTCAATTATCTCACCACAAATGGAATTCTCCTGAGAGTCGTCTGAACTGCATGAAGATAGTAGTGTAGAGATAATCAATAGAATTGCTAATAAATTAGTTTTTTTCATAAAATAGATTTAAGTAGGATTATTAATTACAATCATGTTTCATTAAGAACTAAAATGTTACTATGATTTTTTGAAGTTTTTAGTTGGTATATTGATTATGGGCTGTTCAAATATATACAATTTATTAGGTTGAGTTGAGTTAAAAATACAGAAATTACAAGTATTAATTATATTATTATTTGTTTTAATCATAAAAAAATGATTTATAATTGTTAATTTATTATAAAATATTAAAATATTTTCAAATTTAATATTAAAAAATTAATGAATAATTTATTTACTTTGCGCCGGTTGAAAAAAATTCAATCATAACAAACACACAAATCAATTTATATTATGAAAACACAAAATTTCACACAAATTTTGAAAGGAATTCTTTTGGCTTATCTGGCCGTTATAACTAGCTGTTCTACAGAAGACTCACATGTGGAAATCCAGCAAAAGGGTAGTGTAGAATGTACTTCGTTTATGATTCCTGATGAAAAAATTCAAGACTATTATGATAGCGGAATTAATGTTCCTCGACCTGAGGATACTCATCTAAAAGCTTTATTGCATTATAATATTAATGTGAGTGATTTTGAAGCTTCTAAAAAGTTCTATAAGCTATTGGCATTCGCTAACTTTATTGATCAGAATATCAATGTCACAGATCCTGCTGAAGCTCAGGGACTGGATCTTCCTCCATATTCCTTGAAGACCACACCAATGAGAGCAAAGGATGGTTTTATTATAGATCTTATTAAATTTAATACACCGTATGATGGAGAGGCTCCGCATAAAGACTATAATAGTATTGGTTTTTCTTCACTTCACCTAAAGTCAAGTAACCTAAAAAAGGACAGAGCTTATCTGGAAAGAAATGGCGTGCCATCTACAGTAATAGTAGGTACAGAGGATGCACCAGAGAAAATTCAATTTGCAGACCCTGATGGAACAACAATATTAATGTCTCAGGTAGGTCCGGTATCTCATGTTTATCTATTTCAAAGAACAAAAATTGACGGAGTTTTCTCTACTAATATAAATGTTTCTGATCTTGCGACTTCTGTACATTTCTATACTGAAGTTGGGTTTAAGTTGATTAATCAAAATGAGAACTACGCGACTATAGCTTTATCAAAAGGGCGTCATATTACACTTACAGAATCTTGTAGTACAAATAGCGCGTATGAAAAACTGAATCATTTAGGTATAGCAAGAATAGCTCTTACGACTAGTAATCTTGAGGCTGATATGGAAATACTAAAAGCGAAAGGAATCCAATTTTATGCTCCTCAGCCAACTCAAGGTACGGGACTGTTCTCAATTATTAAATTTGCAGCTTTTGAAGATCCTGATGGAAACGTTATTGAATTAGTAAAATTACCGCTATAGTGGTGTAGTATATAAATATTCACTCAAACAATTTTGTTTGAGTGAATATCTTAATTTCGTGGAGCTAACGGTTTTTTTCTTTTAAATTTCTTTGGGATAACAAAAGATTTTATGTCTTCTGTTGTAGAGTTAAATAACCACTTGCGAGACTAATTATAATAGTCTCTATGCTTTTAGATGCTTAATATATGATCCAGCACTATTTAGGGATATGAGATTACCAATATTTAGTGTCACGGATCAGAAATAAACTCTATCTAACAGAGATATGTTTAGGAAACAGATCTCTTATACATTGTAAAGAAAAAGAAAGGCAGAAAACCAAAACAAAAAATAAAAGCACCTGCTAATAGTAATAGTTCAGCACCTTGTAAATGCAACAATTTAAAAAGTCCTGATAATCCTGTAATTATCGCAGCTACTGTACCAAGAATAATTTTCATCTTTTCTGTAAGTGCTTTTGAAATTGCTACTTTGTATCGATCAATTGCCAGTAGAGGGATGAAGATTAAAAAAAGAATCAAAAACCCTATAATGAATAGTTGATAACCATAAGGCATTTGAAGTAGCTTAAAAGTTACTCCGGCTGTAAGTGTTAAGGATCCGATAAATCCAGTAAAGTACAATAATTTTTTCATGAGTAAAATGCGTTTTGAGTTTAGTAAAAAAATAGTTTTGTTTTCTATGTCAATTAACCCGTTAGGAGCTAAGTCTGATATGGCTTTATCTAATAATTGATGAAATGTTTTTTCTTTTCCCATTCCATTTTCAACCACGCAACATAAGTGATCAATAATATCGTCTCTTAAAGATTTTATTTTGAAGCCCTGGGAGTCAACAATATTTTCAATTGTTTCCTCTTGTTCTTGTGTTAGTTTCATACTATTCGATATTGAGGAAATACAATATTGTTTATAGTAGCTATAAAATCTTTTAACTCTTCAAGGTATTGAACTTTCTTATCCTCTCCTTTTGGAGTTAAGTAATAGTATTTCCTTACTCTTTTTCCGATATGTTGCTCTTCACACGAGAGAAGGCCATCTTTTGTCATTTTTTGAAGCGCTGGATATAATGAGCCGTCTTTGAGTAAAATTTTCTCATCTGATAACTCTTTAACGCGTTGAAAAATTTCATAACCGTACATTCTACCATTCTCTGAAAGTAGATTGAGAATAATAGCAAACAGTGTTCCTTTTAATAGTTCTTTTGAATACATAGGATAAATATACATATTTTAACAATACATCATAATTCTATGTATTAAAAATTTAAAGTTTTACATATTCTGAAATTCTTGCCCTATAAATATGTGGTGTATATGTTTAGTACAAATTTTGATTTTTCTTCTGTTTTATATATATAAATTATTGATAATTAATACTTAGTGTCTGTGTATAGTTTGTTAAAGATGGAATAGGAACAAACAATTTTTGTTCGCTTTATTAATACAGAAAATCATCGTTTTAGGTAGTTAGTAGTATTTTTTATGTCGTTTGTATAAAATTTTTATAAATCTGTGTTTATCTGAATATTTTAGGAAACACACTAAAACTCAAATTATGAAAAACTTACACAAACTTATTCTAAAATTCTCAGAGACCTTCCAACCCTTCTCAGGCAATTCTTTGCATCTCACCAGAAAAAAATAAGCAATCATTTGTCAATCGTAATTTAGTTTACTCTTGATGAAGTATATAGATGATACTCTAAATTGGGTTACTTCAATTTAGGTTGGAGTAGTGATACTTCAAATAATAAGTACTATGCTATATACCTAGGAAATTGATATTTATTTCAGAATTCTATAAAAGTATCTCCTTGTTTTCATACTAAAATTTTTACAGCTTGATAAGTTTTGATTGTTGATGCTCAGAGCCATAGCTAAAAAGACTATAGAAGAAAATTGGAAAATTGATAGTAATTAGTGAAAAATTGCCTATACGCATTTATTAACCTTATAACTTAACTAAAAAAATGAAAAACATTATTTTAAAAATGCTGCTTCTTGTGATAGCATTACTTTGTGTAAAAAGTGTACAAGCACAGCAACCTTTAAAGATCGGAGATGAGTTTTCAGTGGATCTTAAAATGACTAAAACTTATCAAAAATTCAAAAAAACAGCACAACAGTCTGCAGATAATAAGCCTCAGTTGGTTTTTAAAAAAGAATTTTACTCAAAAAATTCTTCCTACATCAAGTTGTACTTTGAAAATTTTGATTTAGCCCCAGGTGATTATGTTCAAATAACTGGTATGACGAGTAAAGAGCGTATAATCTATGGAGGTAAGGGGAAGATTGTGGATAGTCAAATGACTATGATCAGTGATTTTTGGTCACAGGTTTTATTTGATGACAAAGTAGAAGTCACATTGTATTCCTTTGGAAAAGCTAAGAACCATAATGGTTTTGAAATTACTAAGGTAGCCTATGGCTATAGTGAAGAAAGGATAATGAAAGAACTCAATGCTACTTCTGCACAGAATAAGTCTATATGTGCAAGTGATAATAAAGAACAAATTATATGCTATCAAGGAACTGAAATGTTTGAGAAGGCGAAAGCTGTTTGTAGACTATTAGTGGGAGGAACTTCACTTTGCACAGGATGGTTATTAGGAAGCGAAGGTCACTTAATGACTAATAATCATTGCATTGGTTCCGCCTCAAGTGCTCAGAATACCGATTTTATGTTTAATTATCAAAATCAAAATTGTTCTGGCTCCAGTCCGGCTTCAAGTGACGTAGTAGCATCATCATCTTCATTGATTAAAACAAATTCCGGTTTGGATTATACTTTAGTAAAGCTTCCGGTTAATCCGACTAATACATATGGTTATTTGAGTTTAAGTCCTGTAGTAGCATCTCCAGGCGACAGAATATATATTCCTCAGCATCCGGGAGGCAGAAGAAAAGAAATCTCTGTGAGAACGGATTCAGACCCTACACCGGGAGGTTTTTCAAGGGTTTACCAAAGTACATTGAGTGGTGGTAGACAACTTACCTATTATGCAGATACTGAAGGAGGAAGTTCAGGGTCTCCGGTGATAGATTATAATTCTAATCTAGTTGTGGCTATACATAATACTGGTGGTTGTCCTAATGGTTCTAATGGTAGATCTGATAGTTTAATTAGTGCTATAGGAGGCGATATGCCAAACAATGGAGTAGGAGGTCAGACAAACCAGGGTAAAGTAACTCTTTATCAGCATTGTAATTATGGAGGTTACACAGTGGGGTTATCAGAAGGAAACTATACATTAAGCCAGTTGCAGTCTCTTGGAGCTAGGGACAATGATATATCTTCCTTAAAAGTTCAAAGTGGATATGAGATTACCATTTATGAAAACAACAACTTTAACGGTAGGTCCTATACCTTCAGTGGGGATGATGCATGCTTGGTTAATGAAAATTTTAATGATATCGTTACTTCCGTTCAGGTGCGTTCTGTAAATAAAGCCACTGTTTATCAGGATTGTAACTATGGAGGTTATGCAGTTGGTCTACCGGCAGGGAATTATACGCTAAATCAATTACAGGCAAGAGGTATACGGGATAATGATATATCTTCCTTAAGGGTAGAAAGTGGTTATGAGATTGTAATTTATGAGAATGATAATTTTAGTGGAAGGTCATATACCTTTAGCAGTGATGATACCTGTTTAGTAAATGAAAGTTTTAACGACATAGTTACTTCAATTCGTCTAAGACCTAGAAGTACTAATTCTTTTTCTACACTATTACAAGCTGAAGATTACACAGCTATGAGTGGCATCCAAACGGAACCCACAACAGACACCGGAGGAGGATTAAATGTAGGATGGACAGATACAGGAGATTGGTTGTCTTATAGTGGTATATCTTTTCCGTCTAGTGGATCTTACTTATTAGAATATAGAGTTGCCAGTACAAGTAATACCTCCTCAATTTCATCTGATTTGAATGCCGGTGCTACTATACTAGGTTCTCTTTCTATTCCTAATACCGGAGGTTGGCAGAACTGGCAAACAGTTTCTCAAATAGTCAACATTCCTTCAGGTACCCACGATTTTGGAATTTTTATCCAAAGTACAGGAGTTAATATTAACTGGATACGAATTACCAAGACTGAGGACATCACCGTTGAGCAGAGTATGGCCGAGCAGATTGCTATCGATCCGGATCAGCCAGTAGAAATTGATAAGTATTCTGAACTTAAAGTCTACCCCAATCCAACAGAAAATGTATTGTATTTCAATACAAACCTTTCTAATGCCCGACTGACTATAGTCGATGCCCAATTAGGTTTAATAGCCCGAAAAAAAGTAGGTAATAATGGCGTTGATGTATCCGACTTGCCTTCCGGATTATACACGATTATTATAGAAAAAGATGGTAAAAAGATGATCAAACGATTTGTGAAAGAATAAATAAAATTAACCACTCGGAAAATCCCTGAAACAGCGTTTCAGGGATTTTTGCTTTAACAGGTTTAAAATATAATGCAAATTTATTTTTATGGATAATACATATAATACGTCAATAAAATAGCACACATATTATAGAAACCGTGAGCCACTATTGATGCAGTAAGTCTTTTAGTAAAAATGAATAGCAAGGTGTACATTATAGTCGGAATCAGAATATCAAACCATTCAAGACCATTCGTAGGTATATGGCCTAACGAGAAAGTTATGATAGATAGAATTACAGAAAACCATAATCCAATTTGGTAATTTTTAAAAGTGTCTTTTAAAACAGTAATAAAATAACCACGGTTAAATAGTTCTTCAGTTATACCACCTCCAACTACACCTAAGATGATAAAGGAAATGGTTCCGATGATACTACCATCGTACATCATTAACATTCCGTTTATATCTGCTCGGGTTAATCCACCTGTATTAGGAATAATAAATGCAAACTGCAGTAGCGCCCAGAGTCCTCCAAATAGTATCCCTAGAAGAGCATCTTTTTTGAAACTTGTGAATTGTAGTCCAATATATTTCCAATCTTTCTTCAAGATTTTAAGGGAAATATGCAGCAAAAGTGTGATAGCAAAAAATTGAAATAAGGCTATAAAAAATAGATTAATTCCTATTTTACCTCCATTAATTTTGGTAACTCCAAAAAATACGTCGGGTATTATAAACAATGCATATCCTATCAAAATGGTAAGGATAAATACAATTAAAGTTTTTGTTTTACTAGGATTTTGTTGCTTGTTTGTCATAATTCATTGTTTGAAATTACGACGATCTGGAACGGTATTCGTTACATTTAGTATTTAGATGGGTTTTTTTATGATTCAGCTAATAGTATTTACTTTTAGCGCGGTTAGAAAATTTTTACACTATTTGATATATATATATAGATATAAGCTTTTGCTAAAGTTTCCTAGTATAGTAAAATCTTTAGCCGTTTTTTATTTATGTTTTACTTTTTAAAAGTAAGAATTTAGTTTCTGTTGTAATGAGTCTATTTCTCTAATTTTGATATCTTTAAAAAACACTTCGGCTGCTTCACTTTGAAGCTGTATTTTACCTTTTTTCAATTCAACAAACTCACCACTATCGTTTAAATATCGAGAATTTTTTAAAATCATTACTACATTATCATTTACCACGTGCAAACTTTTGCCTTCAAAGCAATATAAGTCTAAAGTATTCCATTCTCCGTGAGGTTTTTCATAATTATTACTGCGTAAGCAATAATTCTTAAACGGTCCTTTTTCGCCTATGTGTAAGTAATCCTGTGACTCATGAGCCATTGGATTCATTAAATATTCAGGGGTATATGCTCTAATATCAATTGCTGAGCTACTTTGATTCCAGTAATCACCGGTATGCCCCTCCATTATTTGAAACTCCTGAGAGAGCATCCATGTTCTCCAGTGTTCTGCTCCCATTGGTCCTATAGAGTGATATAAAATTCCAGTGTCTTTTAGTAGTTTTTTTCTTGGTTCCCATTTCTTATCACCCCACCTAAATTTTAATTGAAGATGGTAATTTTGATATTCTTTTTTTGAAACTAAAGCACCATAATACTCTCCACTAATTCTTATAATGGATTCGTTATTATCCTTTATAACTGTAAAAACATCGTAACCTGATTTATTAAAGCCTATGGGTTCAATTAATTCACCTTCACTGTTTTTAGGTGGTGATCCATCATAACCTAATTTATGTTTAAAGCTTAGATA
>NZVW01000120.1 GCA_002697475.1 Aquimarina sp.
CAACATTTTACCGATTGAGACCCTGAAGCTCCCGAAGTCTCGGGACAGGGTGACTGAGCAGTTATTAGTATTTAAGGATATTCAATTAATAAATAAAGTTCGATCAGAAATCGTGAAAACTCTAAATTATTAAAAAAGAGAATGGACATATAGTTTCTAATTAAAGTATTTAGAGGTTTGAGTTGGAAAATTAACACCAAAACTAAGGATAAGGATAATTTTGATACCGAAACTAAAACTTAAGATGAAAGTAGTCACTTATAGAAACCTGTATCTAAAATGACTGGTAATAAGGTGAAATAATTGTAAATTAATAGAAGTTCTGTTTTTAAACCATGTCTCTGAAAATAACATTTAAATGAAAATTCTAAACATTGGGTATGAATTAATTGTTTTTGTAGTTCTTCAGGTAATATTTGTCTCTTGTAAGTTCGATGAATCAAAAACTAATTCCTTTTTGGATTGGGTAGAAGATAAAAATATATCTGATAGGATTATTGTTCATCGACATCAAAATCAATGTGATTCAATCAATTTTTTGGCTTCTAAATTGCAACTAGAAGAATTTAAGTCTAAGCATTATTTTTCTCAATTAAATTGTACAGAGTCCAATTCAGAAAAGGCCAAGGAGTATCTTATCAAGATGCTGGCCTCGGGCTATCATATAACAAAGGTTGATAGTACTGAATACAGTCATTTCTGGGCAGGATTAAAAGATGTGTATCCAACTCTTAGAAGTAATTTTTGGAAAGATAAAGACACAGCAGTTTTTAAAAGTATTGAAGAAAGATTTTATTTAGATCAAAGTAGTATTAATAGAGCTAGAAAGTCAAAAGACAGTATTGATTATGCGTATGCAGACAGTATTAATAGTTATAATACCAAATTTATTATTGATTATATAAAAGAAAAGGGTTATCCATATATACCTCCTGCTTATGTTTTTTCTGAACGAAGAAGTCAACTTAGTTTTGATATTCTGGCAATACACGCCAATGAAAAGGATAGGGCATATATACTTGAAAGGGCAATTCAGAAAGCACAACAAGGAAAGATCGATTGGCAGTCGCCAATCTCAATTTGTACAACCTTTTTTACTAATCTTAATACTAAGACTCACGTAAAGCCAATACGCTTTTTGTCATTTGATAATAAGAATGATCTTGATATTGATAAATCACTACTCCAATTATATTCTATAGTTGATGTTTATGATAAAAATACTATCAACTTGCCCTTCTTTCAAAATAAAAAAAGGAAGTACCTGATAAGTATCCAGCCCTCAAAATCCAATTCTTATCCAAAAGAGGAAGTAAGCAAACATTTGGAAATTATGAAAAATGTTCTGGTCGATAAACTTGGTATGGATTCTAATTTGATTCATTTAGCTAAAATACCTGACCCTAATGAGGAGGCTCCAGGATCTATTAAATACGATTATACATTATCAGTTCTAGATAGAAAACAATGACATTATGAAGCTATTTAACTAGTATTCTGATTCCCTAAACATTGTAGAAAAGCTTCATTTTGCATTGTGTAGTGATAGTTTTTTGATATTAAAAGTCAAGTAAAACGGCATCCAAAACCTATGAATTCCTGATTTAGCCAAGTTTGACGTAGATTTGACGTAGTATAGACGACATGAAAATATAATGTTGTCAATAGCTTTGTAGCGTACAATTAAAATCTATAGTAATGAAATCAAATAATCTGGCTAAGAAGATAAAGGAATTAAGAATACGCCAAGGTTTTTCTCAGGAAACCTTAGCCTATGAAACAAACTTAGGATTAAGAACGATACAAAGAATTGAAAATGGAGAGTCTGAACCCAGAGGGGATACGCTACAAAAAATCTCAAGAGTATTAAAAACCTCTCCGGATGAATTATTAGACTGGTCCATTGAAAAGGACAGGGGATTCCTCTTGCTATTGGCTTTATCTCCTTTATCTTTTCTAATCTTTCCGTTATTGGGTATCATCGCTCCTTTAGTGTTATGGATCACTAAAAGAAATAAAATTGATGGTGTAGATTGGTATGGCAAGAAAATTCTCAATTTTCAGATCACCTGGGGTGTCCTGATCTTTTTGGCGTATTTATTATCCATTCTAATGATGTTAAGAGTGATTAGCGTGGACATCAGTTTTTTCAGTCCCTTTGCACCGCTTTCTTTAATTTCAGTATTCCTGATATTATATGCAATTAATATTGGATTACTGATTGTCAATGCTATTCTTATTCATAAAGAAAAGAAAGTTTGGTACCCTGCAATTCCTTTGTTGCGATAGGTGTTTAATATGCTATTAACTAAATCTTGTTCATTAAGTTACGTTTATTGAACAATGAGACCTTATCTCAACAGGAATTTGAGGGGAATGAAAATCCAAGTATTATTTTGTAATTTTTATATATTAGTTGAAGTTGATCACTAAAAGGAAGTAATAAATTTTGAAATTGGATAATAGTGGTGTAGGAATTGCGGTAGCACTTGGAGTTAGTTTATTCTTTTTATATACGAGAAAAGAGAAATGGATGCCTTCGAAAATTGTTTGGATAATTTGTACGGTGCTATTTCTAATAGGAATTTTTGGGTTACTTTATCTAAATGTACATTCAAAGAAGGATAAGATCCTGTATTACGGTTACTGTGTGCCTATGATATATTGGATTTTTGATAGAGTATTTAAGCATATCAGTTATAAAATTCATAACAGAGATTTCATTTTATATCTGAGAGGTTCTTTTGAGGTAAATGACGGATTTGGAGCTAAAAACCCACACGTTAAGGAGTCTGATATGGTGTTTTCGTTTGCTTTATTGTTTATAATTGTTATAGCAACATTATCGATAACACAAATTGCTTAAAAGCATTTTGCCTCTGAACTGACAGAAGAAATCTCATTTGAATAATAAACGATTGTCACATCGAGTGATTTTGAATAAAATGAAAAATTGTATCGAGATGTATTTTGGCATATATTTACCTTTGTGAAATCCTATTTTGTTTACATTTTACAATGTAGAGATAAGTCCTATTATGTAGGAATAACTTCGAATTTAAACAGGAGAGTTATGGAACATCAAATGGGTAAGCATATAGATGCATATACCTACAAGAGAAGACCTGTTCGACTTTTATATTATTGCGAGTTTACTGATGTTAATCTAGCAATCTCTACTGAAAAACAAATTAAAAAATGGTCAAAAGCTAAAAAACAAGCTTTGATAAATGATGAATTTGAAAAGTTGCCTAATTTATCCAAAAAGAAGTTTAGTTGAAATAAATAGGTCTCGATACAACCTGCTTCGCAGCCCACTCGACCTGACAGAGAGCGTTTAATTGATAGAAATAAATGTCCGGATTAAAAACCGCCCTAAGAAAACGATACGGCAAAAATGAAGTGAACGAAACGGTAATGTAAAATTCGCAAATTGTAGTAAGACACTATTGATTGTTATTTTAACTAGTGGGATGTATAATTGAATAGTGTAGAAAAGTTTCATTTTACATAGTGCAGTGAACACTATCCCGATAGTTATCGGGAGTCCTTATATTTCTTCAGTCTATATAATTATATCCGTCACCCTGAGCTGTCACATCGAGCGGAGTCGAGATGCAGTCGAAGGGTTCGGCAATGGAAAAAAGAATGTATGCTAAAATATAGGTCTCGATAACACAAATTGCCTAAAATCATTTTGCCACCCCACCTGACATTTGAGTAGGTTTGAAAATCTAACCTTTATAATCTCCTTAAAATAGTTCTCGATACAACGACCGTCTATCCAAGCCATCCGTCACTCGAACAGACAGTAAAACAACATTCAACCCTGAAATCTACGGTCCGATACCTGATACCTGTCACCTGTCACCTGCTACCTCACACCTAAACCTTACTCCTCCACGAACTTCAGGTTATCCTCAGAGTTTCGATCAATCAATTTGTTATAGGGATCGATACCTGCTTTTTCGGGTTTCTGATCCGTAACGATGGTAAAGGTATTATCTCCAGATGTTAACCATTTACGCTCCAGGTAGTACGGGTTCTTCAATGGTACATCTTTCTGATCTTTGATATCCTCTCCAAACAGTCCTATTTCAATCAGGTTTTTACCATCATCTGTGCGCTTTTCTTTTCCGGTATCGTCGTAGTAGATCTTTTTACTATTTACCGTAAAAGTAGTTTCATAGGTACCATTATCTAGTTTTTTGGTTTTAGTGTCTGTGACACGATTTTCATATAGCACAATCTCCTTAAATCCATCTTCCACCACATATTTAAGAGAATCCGGCGTTACCTGATAAATGGCATCAAAAAGATTTTCTGAAGTAGGATAGTAGCCTTTTTCAAAGTATTTATACTCCATCAAAAAGTTACGTAGCGCAGTATTCATTTTTTGCTCCCCGATTAAATCCTGTATATGATATACCACCATAGATCCTTTACGGTACCAGATATGTTGTCCGGTTTCTACATTAAGCAGAGATCGCTCTGGCTTAAAGCTAAAGGCACGACTGCGCAGATAGTTATCCAACGAATATTTCAGGAAGTTTTTGATACCATTTTCACCATACTCCTGTTTCATGGTCATTAAGGAGGAGTATTCTGCTAAGGTTTCAGATATGATATTAGCTCCGGAGGTTTTACTTGGCGTTACGATATGCCCCCACCACTGGTGTGCTACCTCGTGCGTAGTTACCCTAAAGGCATAGTTAAAATCCTCTGCTTTATCAAAATTGGCTGCAAACCCAAAATCTTCAGAATACGGAATGGTAGTTACAAAGGACTGTGCAAAGGTGGAAAACGCAGGGAATTCTACAATACGAATCACAGAATTAGGATACTCGTAGAAATTCTTAGAGCAATAGTCTAAGGCTACCCGTACACCATCAATCATATGATTAATATTTCTGCCATGCTCAGGATGGTAATATACCTCTATAGTTACATTTTTACCACTGGGTGCTGTCCACGATGATTTTTCTACAGTATAATCAGCCGAGACTACATTAAAAAATAAATCTGTCTGTGACTCCAGCTTATAGTGATAATAGGATCGGCCTTCTTTTTTATAATTGTTAATCAATTTTCCGGGAGCCAGGGCGATCTGGTCTTCACTGGTGCTGACTACAGCTTCAAAATTAATAAAGTTAGCATCTTCATTAAACAGATTTTTCTTTAGCGCGGTAGAATCTGATCTGGACGGATATAGGTAATCCAGTTTTTCCAGATCATACTTTTTACGTACGCCATTGTCTACCAAACTACGGTCGTAATGAAAAGTTGGGAATATAGAATTATTGATAAATGTTCCGTTGTGTAATACCTCCGTTTCCAGTTTGTTGGCAAACCCTTTGGTCTCTGACCACATTTCTATAGTTAGGGCTGAGGTAGCATTAGGTTGCAGGGATTGCGGTAGTTTATATAAATAGATACGATGTGCGGAATCGGCTACCGCAGGTTGTAGTACTGTACCATTATAAGAAACCTTTTTAATCTCCGTATGCTCACTCGGATATTGCACATTAAGCATTAAGGTGTCGATAGCCGTTTCATAATTATTAGTAATGGTAAACTCACCTTTGGCAGCAATATTTCGATCTTCAGGAAACACATCGATATACGCTTTCAAATCTGTAACCTGTGGATGAGGCTGACCAATGTATTTACCATATTTCTTTTCTTTTTCTGCTGACGAGGATTCCAGAGCATCACCAGAGGACATACTGTTGAGTACCTTTAAGTTATAATAGCTATAGCTGGTTACGCCTATAAAAAGAATCAGAGTACCTACTAGACTTAAAATGGTCTTTACAGAAAAACGCTTTTTAGCCAGATACAATCTTTCTTTGGCACTGGAAAAAAAGCCTCTTGTCCAGAATGCTTTACCAATAATAACCAGAATTAAGGTAAATAAAATCCAGTAGAGATTTAACCATGTAATTCCGGTTAAGTAATGACCAAATCCGTTAAGATCACTTAAAAAGAAAGGAGTTGTTCCTCCAAAAATAAACAGAGGATTGGTACTTTTAAAAACCAGGGCTACTAGTAGTGGTAAACCCACATATAACAATACAATTATAAAGTGACCTAGAAATTTATTGTTAACCAGTACGTGGATAAAAAATGCCAGGAATATGGTAGTTAAAAATCCCGGAAATACTAAACCATAGTTATAGATCAAATAGGTAACAATATCTATTGAAAAATATCCGCTAACCAATTGGAATACGACTCCTATAAAAATATTGATAAATGCCAGTACGGCTGCGACCCCTATAAGAGATATGATCTTAGAAAAATACAGACTAAAATTACTGATAGGTAAAGCATCATAAAACACAAAGGTTTTATTGCTTCGGGTTCTATGTACTGCCTCTCCTGAGTATATGATCAGTATTATTGCAGAAAATAGGGATAATCCAGCGGTAATATACACTACCACATATCGTGTTAATGGTAAGTTAGGAGTGCCATAGGTTTCATTAGCCTTATAGACTGTAAATAACGCAACTAATACACCAATGATCAATAGAATTAAAAAGATAGGATCTTTAACAATGGACAGAAATTCTATTTTAGATAAAGACCATAAGTTCTTTCTGCTGTTTTGTTTACTAAAATCCTGTATAACTCTGGTCACACCGGTAGATATAAAAGGATCGTTATTTGTCTTGGATTTCTTTTTACCGGACACCAAAAACCTTTTATAATCAAAACGAAGTACCGTAGCTAAAAAGAATACCATACCGATACCTAGCCATAATAGTCTATTCATTAAAAACGGGCCATATATAGGCAGTTGATTGGTATTCAGTTCGTTAATAGACCAATATTTTTTTACATAGACAAATGCTCTGCCTCCAAAGGGATCGAGATACACGCTTAACCACTGGTAATCCAGATCTGACAATAGGTTTCCTGAGATACTATAGAGTAAAAACAGACAAATACCCCCCAGATAAATTATAGGCATTTTTTTAAAGAAGGCCATCAAACAGAAGAATAGCGAACCAATTAAAAAGGCATTGATCTCCAATAAAAAGATAAAGGGAAGTATATAACTGCTAAAATCGAAACCGGTGTATACACCATAATCCGGTCTGTCAAGATAGGTCCCAATACCAAAACCTATCATAGCTCCTAAAACAATGAATAAGTTCAGCAAGGTTACCACTGCAAAACTACCAAAGAAACGACCCAGTACATAGGACTTTTGACGGATCGGAAAGGTAAAATAGGTCTGCGCCGTTTTATGATCCTGATCCCTAAAGATAGGAACACCCATAATCGCGGCATAAAAAAAGATGCTAATCACTGATATAGGGCCAATAACTCCTACTATGTTGTTAGGGCTATTAGCAAACTCAGCAGTTGATGAGGAAATCAGGGAAGCCCAAACTCCCGCTATAATAAGACCCAAAGACGCATAAATCCACGTTACCGGTCGCCTTAATCTATACTGAAGCTCAAACAGAAATATCTCTATCATAGCGCAACCTCCTCTTTATTATTAATAGAGTAAAAGTAGAAGTCTTCCAGATCATTGTTTACAGGTTCAAAACCTGCTCCGGGATGCGTTTCGCTATATACATTGATATACAACTCTCCACCACGCAGGTAATTGGATAGTACCACTTGCTCTTGTTCATAAGTTTCCAGTTCCTGCTTTTGGATATGTTTTTTAAACACCTTGTTGTCTAATCTCGACGATAATTCCTGTGGATTGCCTTCAACCAATATTCGACCTTCATTAAATATTGCCATCTTCTGGCATAGGTTAGTCACATCGTCTACGATATGTGTACTGAGAATGACTACCGCATTTTCCCCCAGTTCGCTGAGTAAATTATGGAATCGGTTACGTTCCAGAGGGTCAAGACCAGCGGTAGGCTCGTCCACAATGATCAGTTGAGGATTACCTAAAAGCGCCTGAGCAATCCCAAAACGCTGTCGCATACCTCCGGAGAAATCCCCCAGATTACGATTACGAAATTTGTACAGGTTTACTTTGTTCAATAATTCTGCCACATAATGCTTTCTTTCGTTGGAATTGGCAATACCTTTCACCTTAGCGATATGATTCAGCATCATTTCTGCAGTGACCTTTGGATATACCCCAAAATCCTGTGGCAAATACCCTAATACTTTTCGCAACTCTTCCGGTTGATTAAACACATCAATACCATCAAATTCAATACTGCCTGTATCGGCTAATTGAAGCGTGGCGATGGTACGCATTAATGTTGATTTTCCGGCTCCGTTAGGTCCTAGCAGACCAAACATACCTTTGTCAATAGTAAGATTAACATTATTTAATGCCTGTGTACCGTTGGGATAGGTTTTGTTCAGGTTTTGTATAGAAAGCATAGTTTGTAAGCGTTAATTTTTAAAATTAGTCTGTAGTCGTATGGATTTGTTACAAAAAAGATGTCAAAACGTTTTGAAATCAGTTTAGTTGGGCGTTACCCTTCGGGTCGGGCTATACGCTACAATTCCTCACCTGACATATCAGGTTGCGGGATTTTCACTACTATCCCTAACGCAAAGAAGTAATAGAAGAAATAATGAATTAATGATTAAATGAAACTTAGAAAACTATGCGCTAAAAGTTAAGTGAGTACAACGATAATGTAATATCTCGACTAAGCCTATTCAGCCATACTCAATCCCGAAACCCGAAACCCGAAACCCGAAACCTGAAACCTGAAACCCGAAAACCTCTGAATGAAACTAAAAACTTATCTTTGCACTCCAATACAGATATTTCCAAAGTATGCATTTGCTAAGAAGAAACAGAAGACTTAGAAACTCAGAAGCGATCAGAGCTTTAGTAAGAGAAACTACAATTAGTGCGGATGATTTTTTAGTACCTCTATTTGTTGTAGAAGGGTCAGGGATTCAGCAAGAAATTCCTTCTATGCCCGGATATTACAGGTATAGCCTTGACTTACTAAAAAAAGAAGTAAAGGAGTTATGGTCTCTGGGGCTTAAATCCGTTCTATTGTTTGTCAAAGTGCCGGACAACTTAAAGGATAATAAAGGTACTGAAGCGTTAAACGCTGACGGACTCATGCAGCGTGCTATCAAAACTGTGAAAGAAGTAGCTCCTGATATGTTGGTCATGACAGATGTAGCATTGGATCCTTATTCTTCCTACGGACATGATGGTATTGTAGAGGATGGATATATCGTTAATGATAAAACAACAGAAGTTTTAGCGCAAATGTCGTTATCACACGCTCAGGCAGGGGCAGACTTTGTAGCTCCCAGTGATATGATGGACGGACGAATTTTAGCCATTAGAGAATTGCTCGAAAAGGAAAAGTTTGTGAACACGGGCATCATGAGTTATAGTGCTAAATACGCTTCTGCATTTTACGGTCCTTTTAGGGACGCACTGGATTCCGCTCCGGGATTTGGCGATAAAAAAACCTATCAGATGGATGTCGCCAATAGAGATGAAGCCATTAAAGAAACCCTGATGGACATTGATGAAGGGGCTGATATTGTAATGGTAAAACCCGGACTGTGCTATCTGGATATTGTCAGAGACATCAAAAATGTTGTGGATGTACCGGTGGCCGTATATCAGGTGAGTGGTGAGTATGCAATGCTAAAGGCCGCAGCAGAAAAAGGTTGGCTGGATCATGATGCCGTAATGATGGAGCAGGTGATGGCCATAAAAAGGGCCGGGGCAAATATAATTGCCAGTTATTTTGCAAAAGACGTAGTAAAACTTTTATCTTAGTTACTCGTTTTTAATTTTATACGTATGGTAAGTAAACATAGATTGTATCAAACTTTTGGTGAATTACTATACGTTGTGGCGATGAGTGATGGAGTCATCCAGAAGGAGGAAGTCGAAACTTTAGACGAAATCCTCAAGGCACATCCTAAGTCAAAGGAAATTCAATGGTCTTTTTTTTATGAGCAAGGTCAGAATAATGATATAGAGTTGCTGTATAAAAATGTGATTGAGGTTTTTACGGATCACGGACCGGATGAAGAGTACGATTTTATAGTCTTTGCTTTAGAGAAACTTGCTGAAGCGAGCGATGGTATTTCTAAAGAAGAAGACAAGATTATTAAAAATTTTTCGAAACAACTTTTAGCCCGATTTAAAAGCGATATAGAAAACATCCAACAAAAGCTTAAATAACCATTTTTATGCAGAAATTTATTGTAATTCTAGGGGCAGTATGTATTTTCTTTTCATGTCAATCAGAAAAGAAGGAAAAAGAATCCGTAACCATCGGTGGTAAGAAAAAAGAGATGTCTCTTGCAGACCAGGGAAAAAAACTTTTTAATGATAAAGGTAAATGTTATACCTGTCATAAACTGGATAAAAAATCTATTGGACCCGGTGTCGCTGAGATCATGAAAATCTACAAGGAGCAGAATGGAGACATCGTTGCTTTCTTAAAACAAGAAGCTGCCCCTATTGTGGATCCGCAATCCTACTCAGTGATGAAAACGAATTTCGCCCTGCTAAAAACTTTTAGTGACGAGGAGTTAGAAGCACTGGAAGCCTATATGCAAAGTGTAGGAAACTAATGATGCTAAAAAAACTGGGATGTATTATCGTCCTGTTATCGGTTTGTTCCATGTATGCTCAACAAATCACTGTTAAAGAAGCTTTTTTAGAAAAATGGAGCAATTCTAAAACGTATCTCATGGCATTAGCAGAAAGCATGCCAGAGGATAAGTTTAGTTTTAAACCAACAGAAGGTTCCATGGATTTTAAGAGTTAGCTATTGCATATTCGTGGTAATATGTTATGGTTGAGCACAACACATTTTTCGGATGAAGAGTTTGACATGATAAAACTCCGTGAAGAATCTTTTGATACTAAACAAGATATTCTCAAAGCACTAGAAACTGCATTTGATTTGGTATATCAACGAGTTAAGACAACAAACGAAGAAGAGTTTACTAAAACAGTTGATTTCTTTGCAGGACCTAAATCAAAATTGCAGATCTTAAATTTGCTACATGATCACGTAACTCATCACAGAGGACAACTGGTAGTGTACCTTAATCTTAATGGTATAAAACCTGCCCAGTATGTAGGTTGGTAATTCTTGATGTTATTCGAGTGTCTTTTAATTCTTAGTGTTGTTAATCTTGTGGTACAAATGAAGAAAATGAATTTGTCATCAATAACTATACTCTTCTACGATCTGCATCAAAGAAATTTTTTAAATTGATACTATGTTTCTTTACCTTCGTGATCTAAACCAATAACGTATTATGGGGCTTCTGATTTTATTTGCTGTTGTATCAATATTTTTTTCTTTTATGTGCTCCATTCTGGAGGCAGTACTGCTAAGTATTACACCTACCTTTATCAATGTTAAAAAAGCCGAAGGTAAAACCTATGCATTTACACTTGAAGCTCTGAAAAACGATGTGGATAAACCACTAATCGCTATTTTGACATTAAATACTATTGCGCATACAGTAGGTGCCATATTGGTAGGAGTTCAGGCAGAAAAGCTACCGTATAAGTTTGAAGTACTGGGAGTAAATCTCGTAGGAATCGTTTCGGCTATTATGACATTATTGATTCTGGTAGTCTCAGAAATTATTCCTAAAACTATTGGAGCTAAATTCTGGAAAGAACTTGCCAATTTTACCTCTAAAGCGTTAACCATCATGATTGCACCTTTAAAATATACAGGAATTCTATGGTTACTTCAGTTAACTACAAAAATAATAGGAGGAAAGGGGCATCACGGCTCTGTGTTGAGCAGAGAAGATTTTTCTGCTATGGCCGATATTGCCCACGAAGAAGGTGTTTTTGAAGAATCTGAGTCTAAAGTGATTAAAAACTTGTTGACATTTAAGGAGGTTTTTACTAAAGATGTGATGACACCTCGTACGGTAATGAAGATTGCTAATGAAGAAACCACCGTTGAAGAATTCTTCAACAACAATCAAAATCTGCGCTTTTCCAGAATACCTATTTTTAAGGATAAAACAGATAATATTACAGGTCTTGTATTAAAAGATGAGATCTATAAAGAAATGGCGAACCAGAACGGTAGCAAAAAACTGGAAGAGCTGAAACGCCCAATACTTTTTACGAATCGAAACTTACCAATTCCAGAATTATTCAATCAACTGGTAGAAAGTAAAAACCATGTAGCACTTGTTGTCGATGAGTATGGTACAGTTACAGGTATTGTATCTATGGAGGATGTTATCGAAACGCTTTTAGGACTTGAGATTGTGGATGAGAGCGATGCTGAAACCGATATGCAGCATTTAGCCAGAAAGAACTGGGAGCTCCGTGCAAAAAAACTGGGAATTATTGATGATGCTACAGACGAATGATCGATGTCGCATACATACAGACTCCACTGGGCATTGCTTCTATTACAGGTAATGAAAAAGGTGTGCAGGCTGTATCCATACTTTCTGATCAAAAACAAAAACCTTCTGATAACGTTCCGCAATCGTTGTCTGCTGTGGTAACCCAGCTAAAGGAATATTTCAATGGACAGCGTACAGATTTTGACCTGATTCTCAATCCTCAGGGTACTGAATTTCAACAAAAAGTTTGGCAGGAGCTGGCAAAAATACCTTTTGGTAGTACGGTGACTTATCTTGACATGGCTAAACGGCTTGGGGATCCTAAATGTATCCGAGCAGCAGCAACTGCAAACGGAAAAAATCCTTTGTGGATTATTATCCCTTGTCACCGGGTAATTGGTAGTGACGGTTCTTTAACCGGTTATGCAGGAGGTTTATGGCGAAAAAAGTGGTTGCTAGCACACGAAAGTCCTGTAAAACAGCAATCCTTGTTTTAAACTGAATCTTTTTTTAGTACTTTAGTACACCGATACCCTTCTTTTAACTCATTTAATCACATTATGAAATACGTAAAGCGTTTCTTAAAAGGTTTACTGATCTTTTTAGTATCCTGTATTATTTTGCTCTATATTTTTGATTATGATTATATCCTGAAAGGCGTCAGAGTAGTTTATATGACTGGGCATACCACAGCTTATATAGATGACTATGAACATTTTGATAACAGGGTGATCGAAAACGGAAATTCTACCTATACGATTCCCAACCACGAAGAATATAATTCCGTTCCGGCAACCGATAAACTAAATGAAACTAATGATAGTTTAGGTACAATTGCGTATTTGATTATCAAAAATGATAGCGTTTGGTATGAGAATTATGCTGAAGGTTATGGTACCGCATCCAGGACCAATTCCTTTTCTATGGCTAAAAGCATTGTGACCGCATTAATGGCAAAAGCGATTATGGAAGGGCACATAAAAGGTCTTAATCAGCCGGTAGGTGATTTTATTCCTCAATTTTCTGAAGGATTAGCGGCTAAGATGACTGTAGGAGATTTATCGTCTATGTCCTCCGGGTTAAACTGGGACGAAAGCTATAAGAGTCCTTTCTCGATAACCGCTAAGGCGTATTACGATACCAACCTCAGAGATGTAATGCTTGATCTTAAAGTGGTAGACCAACCAGGAGAGAAATTCAAATATTTAAGTGGTAATACCCAACTCTTAGGAATGGTCATCGAAAAGGCTACCGGAAAGACGTTAACACAATACTTAAGCGAAAGCTTCTGGAAACCTATGGGTATGCAACACGATGCTCTATGGCAACTGGATAGTGAAGACTCCGGTATGGAAAAAGCATATTGCTGTATCGCAAGCAATGCTTTGGATTTTGCCAAATTTGGATTGTTGTTTAAGAATAGGGGAGTATATAATGGGAAGCGCATCTTGCCTGAAGATTTTATTAAATTGGCTACACAACCTCGTTTTCCAAAGGATGATATGTATGGCTACGGCTTTTGGTTATCTGATCATATGGGAAAAGAGATATTTGCTATGCGTGGTATTTTAGGGCAATATGTAATTTGCATCCCTGAAGATAATCTGATCATCGTTCGTCTAGGGCACAAACGTGGTAATTTCGTTCCGGAAGAGTCTTTTACAGAAGATTTCTTTATCTATATAGAAGAAGCCTATAAAATGTTAGACAATGCTGCATAAATTGAATCTGGAGCACGTATTGTTTCTGGATATAGAAACCGTGCCTGAGCACGAAAGTTTTACAGGGTTGTCTGAGGAAATGCAAAAATTATGGGCAGATAAAACCAAATACCAACGAAAAGAAGATTATAGTCCTGAAGAGTTTTATGAACGCGCCGGGATCTGGGCAGAATTTGGTAAAATAGTTTGCATATCCGTAGGTTATTTTGTGATCCGTGGCAGTGAACGAAATTTTAGAGTTACGTCATTTCATGGCGAAGAAAAAAAGTTACTACAGGACTTTAAAAACCTGATCGAAACCCACTTTAGTCATACCCATCACCTTATGTGTGCACATAACGGAAAGGAATTTGATTTTCCGTATATCGCCCGCAGAATGATCATTCACGGTATTTCATTGCCCTATAAACTGAATTTATTTGGTAAAAAACCTTGGGAAGTACCGCATTTGGATACACTGGACCTTTGGAAATTTGGGGACTATAAACATTATACTTCATTAAAATTACTAACTCATATTTTGGGTATTCCTTCTCCGAAGGATGATATCGATGGTAGTCAGGTAAGGGATGTATATTATGATGAACAGGATATCGATCGGATTATTACCTACTGCGAAAAGGACACAGTCGCTGTAGCTCAGGTGATTCTACGTTTACGTCAGGAGGAGTTGCTATCGGATGATGAGGTGCTTTCTGTGTGATAACAGATTTTTTGTAACACCTTAAAGAGTTTCAAGTCATATTACTTGGTTTGATCTTATATTTTCGAGGCCAATTATTGATTAATTCTTAAAAACAAGTAATGTCAGAAAGTACACAGAATCTGGAAACCATTTTTCCAGGGATAGGATTCGTTATTGCTATTATTTTTATCACGGTATTGCTGGTTTCTTTCATGACCTATTCATCTACTATAGAGCAGGAGAAATGGTCAGGGTTAAGTCGTTTCGGATTTAGGTTTTCATTTATATATTTCTTGCTATTCATTCTGTTTAAAAATAATGGAGCTTATCCATTTTTTCAACTGATAGCTATGTTTCCTGTTAAGTTGATGAATAAAGTGGCTGTTTGGTTTGGAAATAATATTTTAGGTGTTTCTGAAGCCATCAATACAGGGCCAAATGGAAGCGGAGATACAACCTATAGTTATCTTGTAG
>NZVW01000121.1 GCA_002697475.1 Aquimarina sp.
AATTAAAAATAGTGTTTACTAAATGGAGTCATCATTTCACTCAATTGTAATATGTATTCCGTAGATTTATAGTGTTCTTTACACTAATCAATCTCTAAAACCTCTTTTTAGGTACACGGATTGCATTCTAAATTATGGAAATTGGATCATGGACAGAATCAATAGACTGGTAATGATCATTGTAAAAACCTTAGACACACATGAAACATCTTTTTTCACTTTGTTTAATACTTATCTTTAACACACAATTAGCCATGGCTCAGGACACGTATCCATCTGAATGGAAACAGGTAGAAACATTTGAGCAAAAAGGACTACCTAAATCTGCTATTGAAGTTGTAGAAAAAATCTATAGTCAAGCTTCTGCTAATAACAATACAAATCAGGTGATAAAGGCTTTACTCTATAAATCAAAATACCTTCTAACCCTTGAAGAAGATGCTCAATTAAAGATTGTTAATGATTTTAAAACTGAAATAGACAAAAGTGAATTTCCTAAAAGAAATATACTACAAAATGTATTGGCTAATCTCTATTGGCAGTATTTTCAACAAAACAGATGGAAATTTTATAATAGAACCTCGACAGCCAGTAAGGTGGACCAGGAAGATTTCAGAACTTGGGATTTAGAAACTCTTTTTAAAGAAGTTCATATACATTATCAAAATAGTTTAGATAATGGTGTACTTGCACAACAAACGGATATTGCAGACTTTAAACCCTTATTAATTGAAGCAGAGGGTTCAAAAAAGCTTAGACCTTCTTTGTATGACTTTTTAGCCCATAACGCTTTAGGCTTTTATAAGACTTCTGAAACCAGTATCAATAAGCCTTCATATGCTTTTGAAATTGATACCCCGGATTTATTATCAGATCACAAATCGTTTATATTAGCGCAACTAGAGACTAAAGACACCTTATCATTACAGTTTCAAGCGCTAAAGATTTATCAAAACTTAATAAGATTTCATTCGAGAGCTAAGAATGATGAAGCACTCAGCGATGTTAATATTGACCGGCTATTATTCGTAAAGGAAAATGCAGTTTTTACTGATATTGAAGACAAGTTTCTGACTACTTTAAAAGAAGAAAAACAATTTTTAGACAACAAGCCAGAATCGGCATTGTATAACTATGAAATTGCAAATCTTTATAAGGAGCAAGGACATAGATATGAACCTAAAATTAAGGATGAAGAACGCTGGAAAATCAAAGAGGCTTTAGAATTATGCAATCAAACCATAACCGCATATCCTAAATCCAGAGGAGCCAAAAAATGTCAGGTACTAAAGGAACAGATTCTATATCCGGAATTAAGCATATTAACAGAAAACTATATTCCTGTTCAGGAGTCTGGTAGAATATTAATTAACTATAAGAATGTAGATCACCTTTATTTCAAAGTATTTTCCATTGATCAATCGGCTATTAAACGTCTTGAAAAAATCTACAAAACACATGAAAAAGTAGCTCTAATAAAAGAACTTAAGGAAGTAAACTCCTGGGACACCAAATTACCGGATGAACAGGACTATCAGATGCATGATACAGAAATCGTACTGCCCGTCTTAGCTCAGGGCTCTTATTTGATATTGGCCACAAAAGATAAAGATTTCGATAAAGGATCATTCTTTTCTTATGGTTATGTGCAGTCGACTAATTTAGCACTAGTAGAAAGCAGAACAAATAGTCAGCAAATATTTCAGGTTTTAGATAGAAAGAACGGAAAACCAGTTCCTAATGTGAAAATTCAACTAAAAACTGACGAGGAGAGAGGCTACAGAAATCAGCTCAACAAAACTATTACTACAGACGAAAAAGGACAGGCAACTCTTACAGTGGATAACTATTACTACAACGTAATGGCAAATGTATCTTATAAAGATGATAACGCCTTTTTCAACAACCTATATTTAAATAGTTCCAGAGAACAAAACTATCAGGAGCCTCAAAATCAAAACAAAGCTTTTCTATTTACTGATAGAAGTATTTACAGACCAGGTCAAACGGTCTATTTTAAAGGAATACTGATGTCTTCTATAAATAATGAAAACCATAAAGTACTTGCAAACGAAAAGGCCTTTGCTAAGCTCATAGATGTAAATGGTCAGGAAGTTAAAAATCTGGATTTTATAACCAATGACTATGGTTCTTTTAGCGGTGAGTTTATTTTACCTTCAGGAGGATTGACAGGTAATTTTACTATTCAAACTAATTATTACAGCAGTACCTCTATCTCTGTTGAAGAATATAAGAGGCCAAAATTTGAAGCTTCTTTCAATCCTGTTACCGAGAGTTATAGAATTAATGACTCTATAACTGTAAAGGGTATTGCTAAGGCGTATGCAGTTACTAATATTACAGATGCCAAAGTCGTATATCGAGTTTCCAGACAGGTACGATATCCTATCTGGTGCTGGTGGTACCCAAGGTATGGATCAGACCCTCAGGAGATAGCTTATGGAGAAACTATTACTAATGACAAGGGAGAGTTTACCATTAATTTTAAAGCCATTCCGGATAAGTCTGTCAAAGAAGATAATCAACCTGTTTTTAACTATGAAGTCACCGCAGATATTACAGATATCAATGGCGAAACCAGAAGCACAACAACTATAGTTAATGTGGGTTATCACACCATAACAGCAAATATAATAGCCGCTAGTAAAATTGATCAATCTGCAAAAGAAAACAGCTTAACAATTAGCACATCTAACCTTAACGGACAGGCTGTGGGAGTCGAAGGCACATTAGAGGTTTCGAAACTCATATCTCCAGATCAACCCCTGAGAAAGAGACCTTGGAAAGCACCTTTTTATCAGCAACTATCAAAAGAAAAATTTAAAGAGCTTTATCCTCATGACGCATACAATAATGAAGATGATTATCGTAGTTGGGAAAAAGGAAAAGTCGTATTTACAAAAACTATTAGTACAGAAGGAACTGAAAACACTTCGAAAGGAAGTGAAAAAGTTCTGCTGAACAATATCAAAAAATGGGAGCCTGGAAAATACATTATAGAGTTTACATCTAAAGACAACTATGGTCAGAAAGTAAAAGCTGCGCAATATGTTGAAGTCTACGATTCCAAAGAAAAAACAGTAAGTGACAATCAATTATTCGAAATATATACGGATAAATCATCCTATGCTTCAGGAGAGCAGGTTTTGCTTACCCTTGGAACTTCTGCTAAGGATATGACAGTAACTCTGGACATTGAAAAAGATCATAAAATAGTAGAAACCAAAATCATAAATCTCTCAGACGAATGTAAAGTAATCAAACTACCCGTGAATAAGGAGGATATTGGTGGCTTTGCGATCTCCTACAGTTATGTTATATACAATAGTCATAATAGTGGTTCATTGCAAATCACAGTACCATACGAACCTACTGAATTAACAATTGAGACTAAAACTTTTAGAGACAAACTGCAGCCCGGCAGTAAAGAAACCTGGAGTTTTACAATCAAGGGACCTAAAGGTGATAAAGTTTCAGCAGAGTTGCTGGCCAGTATGTATGATATGTCTTTGGATCAATTTAAACCACATAACTGGAGTTTTGATCCACTTTACAGACCTACATATTATAGCTCATTTCAGCGTAGAGCTAATTACAGTTTTGAGAATACTCAGTTTAGAGGCTATAATCAACCTGCATCTAATTATGCATATGTGTATCAAGGATATGACCAACTAAATTTATTTGGATTGCAGTTTGGCAACGATTATGGAATAATGAAACGGTCTCGAATAGCCTATGCTGCAGCTAGTCCTATGGAAGAATCAGAAATGGTTATGAATGATGAAGCGGAGCTTCAAGAAGTGGTGGTTGAAGATGCTGACATGTTTGCTTCATCCTCTTCTGACGATAATGAAAAGGCAGAAGAAGAATCTGATAAGATTAAAAATGATCAAAACTCTGAAGAAGTTCAAATACGAACAAACTTACAGGAAACTGCTTTCTTTTTACCTCAATTAACTACAGACAACGAAGGTAATGTCAGTTTCTCATTTACCACACCAGAGGCCCTGACCAAATGGAAACTGCAGTTACTCGCACATACTAAAACACTAAACACTGGAACGAGTACACTCGAAACTGTTACTCAAAAAGAATTAATGGTGTTACCTAATCCACCTCGCTTTTTAAGACAGAGAGACACTCTAGTACTAAGTACTAAAATTGCAAGTTTAGCAGAGGAGCAGTTATCCGGATCAGTGGAATTACAACTAATCAATCCGCTGGATAATGCCACCGTTAACAATCAACTGGGCAATACTAATGCAAAACAACAATTCACCGTAGATCCTGAAGGTAACACCAACATTTCCTGGAAACTCAGTATACCGGATAACATTTCTGCCGTGCAATATACGATTATCGCTAAGGCAGAAAATTACTCAGATGGAGAGCAAAATGTGTTACCTGTACTCACTAACAGAATGTTGGTCACAGAAACGCTACCAATGTGGGTTAGATCTGAGCAAACCAAAACATTTACCTTAGATAAATTAAAAAACAATAGCTCCAATACTTTGAAGCATCATAAGTTAAGCCTGGAGGTTACTTCGAATCCAGCTTGGTATGCTGTGCAGGCACTACCCTATTTGATGGAATATCCTTATGAATGCTCAGAACAAACATTTTCAAGATTTTATGCTAATACCCTGGCAAGTCATATTGCCAATAGTAACCCAAGAATTCAGCAGGTATTTAATCAATGGAAAAATACAGACGCTCTGTTGAGTAATCTTGAAAAAAACGAAGAGTTAAAATCTCTAATTATTCAGGAAACCCCTTGGTTACGAGATGCTCAGAATGAGACAGAACAGAAAAAAAGAATCGCTCTGCTTTTTGACTTTAATAAAATGAACAGTGAATTACAAGCTGCATTGAATAAACTTATGCAAATGCAGTATGGTTCAGGAGGTTTTCCATGGTTTAAAGGAGGCCAAGAAAACAGATACATTACTCAGCATATTATTACAGGTTTTGGACATTTACAAAAGTTAGGAGTCGTATCTACAGATGAAGATACTAAACAAATGATATCTAAGGCGATTGTTTATTTAGACAAAGAGTTTGTAAAAGAATATGAGGAATTAAAAAGAAATGCTGAGCGTACTAAGTTTGATCTTAAAAAGGATCATCTGAGCTATACTCAGATTCATTACCTCTATATGCGTAGCTTTTTTGATGCTATTAAAAGGCCAAAAAGCACAGATGAAGCATATAATTACTATATGAATCAATCTAAGAAATATTGGTTAGGGAAAGGTTTATATGCTGAAGGAATGCTAGCGCTATTATTACATCGCAATAATGAAACCTCAACTGCTTCGCAAATCATCAAATCATTAGACGAAAGAAGTATCACCAGTGAAGAATTAGGTATGTATTGGAAATCTAATACAGCAAGTTGGTTATGGTACCAGGCTCCTGTAGAAACACAAGCTTTAATGATAGAAGCTTTTTCAGAAATACAACCTGAACCACAAAAAACTAAAAATGTGGACAATCTCAAAGTCTGGTTATTGAAAAACAAACAAACTAATAGTTGGAAGACAACCAAAGCCACAGCCGATGCCGTTTATGCTCTACTATTACAAGGCAGTGATTGGTTATCTGTAACAGAAATGGTTGAAGTAACCTTAGGTAATAAAACGATAGACCCTGCTGAACTTGAAGATGTAAAAGTTGAAGCCGGCACAGGATATTTTAAAACTTCCTGGAGCGGCAATGAAATAACTTCTGATATGGCCACTGCTACAATGACCAAAAAAGGAAAAGGAATTGCCTGGGGAGCTATGTATTGGCAATATTTTGAAGATTTAGATAAGATTACTTCAGCAGAAACACCACTTAAACTAAAGAAAAAATTGTTCTTGAAGCGTAACTCTGACACAGGCAAAGAGCTTACTGAAATAAAAAATGACACAAAGCTTGAAGTCGGAGATTTAGTAACAGTTCGAATTGAATTAAGATCTGACAGAGCAATGGAATTTGTGCATATGAAAGATATGCGGGCTTCCGGACTGGAACCTATCAACGTGCTCTCACAATATAAATGGCAGGATGGTTTAGGATATTATGAAAGTACGAGAGATGCTTCAACCAATTTCTTCTTTGACTATTTACCCAAGGGGGTTTATGTGTTTGAGTATGATCTCAGAGTAAATAACAAAGGACAGTTTTCTAATGGAATTACAACCATACAAAGTATGTATGCACCAGAGTTTAGCAGCCACTCAGAAGGAGTAAGAATTTCTGTAAACTAACGATTTTTTATATTTTTAAAACCTGTGATCACTTTTCATGGTCACAGGTTTTTTTATGCGTACAGTTAAAAGAGTTTTAAAAATTATTGGAATCTTTCTTTGTTTCCCCCTAATCTACTTGATGGTAGCTATCATTTGCAGCTATATTCCTGTAAACACTAAGGAAGTGAAAGATGCTAACTATGACGTTTACTTAAGCACCAATGGTGTTCATCTGGAGATTGTTATTCCTAAGGAAAATCTATCTTCATTTCTATTAAATAATGTAGAATATCAGGAAAAAGAAAAATTTGTATCCTTTGGTTGGGGAGATAAAAACTTTTATGCTAATACGCCTACCTGGAAGGATGTTACTTTCTCGGTAGGTTTTAAAGCATTATTTCTTAAAACGCCTACACTACTTCACGTTAGTAGATATAGGAAGTTTAAGCACAATTGGATACCTGTAAAAGTAAACACAGAACAACTCAGGCTATTAAATCAGTATATAGAGAGTAGTTTCGCTATAAACCATAATAGCAACTCTCTTCTACATCCTAAACCCGGATATTGGAAACAAGATAATTTCTATACAGCTAAGGGTTCCTACACTTGTTTTTACACCTGCAATACCTGGGTTAACCAGGCTTTAAAACAAAGTGGAATTAAGGCATCTTTATGGACACCTTTTGACTTTGGATTATTAAGTTTACATCAATAAAAAACCGAAGACCTCTATGACCTCCGGGTTTTTGGCAAATTCTGCTCTATCAATGAACTATTTTCTATTTTTTTTGCTTAGGAAGCATGATATCATCAATTGTATGGATAATACCGTTTTCTGCTTCAATATTGGCAGTAATTAACTGCGCTCCATTTCCTTTTTCATCTATAAGATATACTTTACCATGCTTTTTTGTAGCTGTTAGTCTTTTTCCTCCTAATGTCTTTAATTTTACACTACCTCCATAATCATCAATAGCTTTAAAAATATCATTCTCATTAATTAATCCCGGTATAACGTGATAATCGATTATTGATGTCACTTTTTCTTTCTCCTCAGGTAAAGTTAACTTTTCCACTGTTCCAGGATATAGGTTTTCAAACGCATAGTTTGTGGGAGCAAAAACTGTGTATGGCCCTTTTTCTGACAACTTTTCATAATAATCAGAAGCCTCTACCCATTTGGCAAAAGTTTCAAAGCCTTTATCCTCTGATATTAATTTTGAAACTGTAAATAACTTTTTAGTTTCATCAAAATTCTGAGCTAACAGATTTTCTTTCTCGTCAGTGCTTTTTGATTTGTTTTCAGAATTGCAGGAGGCTAAGAGTAAGATTCCACTAAAAAATAACCCTGTACAAGCTTTTTTTAATAACATAATTTGTGTGATTTAATTATATAGTTAAAACTGTTTTGACGGCTTAGTAGTATAAACATCAAGTTAAAAATATTTTAAACTATGTTAATAGATTACCATCAATGAGAATTCGTAGTATTCAATCTACTATTCGTTTTTGAACATAATTAAAATTCACTTTTATCAAAAATTAGAAATTTAACCTCCTTTTAAAACAAAAGAACTACGCTAACTTATATCTTTAGAAAAAGAATAGATATGGACAAAATCGATTTATCCTCTGCTGTACTCATAAATAACACTGAAAATCCAAAGAAACGATTTGAATTAAAGGTTAAGGATCAAGTTGCTTTTATTGAGTACATTTTAGCCAAAGGAGATGTCATCTATCTGGTGCATACAGAAGTTCCTGAGTCTCTTGAAGGAAATGGCGTAGGTAGTACTTTGGTAAAAAAGACTTTAGAATATATTAAAGATAAAGGCTATGCTCTTGTTCCGCTTTGCCCATTTGTTGCAGCTTATCTAAAAAAACATCCTGAACTAGGTAAGGAAATTCTTAAAGAAGGATATAACATATGATTAAGATCTTTAATTATTAAGCATTTGCCATAATTTGTCCTTAAGCTCCTGTAAACCTTGTTGGGCAACAGACGAAATAAATATATACGGAATAGGGAGTTGTCTATCTAACTCTGATTTTAATTCAGCTTTTAATTCTTCGTCCAGCATATCACATTTTGATATGGCTATCAGCCTTTCTTTATCCAATAGTTCAGGATTATAACGTCTCAACTCATCCAGTAAGATTTCATACTGTTCCTTAATATCAGGAGCATCTGCAGGTATCAGGAAAAGCAGTGTTGAATTTCGTTCTATATGTCTTAAAAATCGATGACCTATACCCTTACCTTCCGCTGCCCCTTCAATGATACCCGGGATATCAGCCATCACAAAGGTTTGAAAATCACGATACTCTACAATACCCAGATTAGGTTTTAAAGTAGTGAACTCATAGTCAGCTATTTTTGGCTTAGCAGCAGTTACAACAGATAAAAGCGTAGATTTCCCTGCATTAGGAAAACCTACCAGACCTACATCTGCCAAAATTTTTAGTTCTAATGTGATATCTGTTTGTTGACCTTCGATACCAGGTTGAGCATACCTCGGTGTTTGATTTGTAGAAGTTTTAAAGTGCCAGTTTCCACGACCTCCCATTCCTCCTTCTGCAATTACATATTCTTGTCCTGGTTCTGTAATTTCTTTTATGATGTTTTG
>NZVW01000122.1 GCA_002697475.1 Aquimarina sp.
GCAATTTTTGGAAAGGATAAACATCTTCATCTTCATGAAAACATCCATAAGTTGGATTTCGTGATCCAAAACCCTTTATTAATTTTTCTACGAATTCTATAACTACACTATTTTTAGAATTCAATAAATTATCAGAGGTATTCAGCTTGGGTGAATTGTTTTCTTCCCTTATTATATGATGGAGGACAATATTTTTTAATTCCATAAAACTAATAATTAAAAATGCGTTTAAATTAAATGACTAATCTTATGGGGTAACAAGTTTACGTAGAGACTTCTAATATAGTCTTTTTAAATTAAATTAATCCTTGTAGTACTTCACGGACTAATAATATTATTCTTGATGGCATACAACACCATCCCGGTACGGTTTTTAAGATTCAGTTTTTCAAAGATCGCATCTCTATAGCCTTCAATAGTTTTAGGACTTACACACATATCCCGGGCGATTTCCTTATATGTCTTTTCGGTACAGGCTTGTTTGACAAACTCAATCTCTCTATCCTTTAATTCAGCTTCCTGCTGATGTGCAGGGTGTAGTGCCGCGATTAAAAGTTCTGCTACATCACAGGTATGAAAAAAACCCTTTTCCTGTAGCTCCAATAGTGCTTTACGTAGTAATCCCTTTTCGGCATCTTTAGGCAGATAGCCCTTGGCTCCCGCCAGTAAGGTTTTCAGTATGATCTTTTTGTTATCCATCTTAGAGAGCACCAGTACTTTTACCCTGGGGTATTGTTGCTTTAAGGTACTGATCGTTTCCAGACCATCGTATACAGGTACAATAATATCCATCAATACGATATCAGGATACTTTCTCTGCTTTTTAAGATTTCGTATGAGTTCTGCTCCGTTTTTACAGGTATACGCCACTTCATAATTAGGTATACTATTGACCAGTGAGGTCAAGGCCTGAGAGAAAAGTGCGTGATCTTCTACAATAACAACTGAGTACTTCAATGTCTTGTCGTATTATCGGTTAGGTTTGTTAGTTGTTGTTGTATTCCAATTACAGTTAAAAGATACTACAAAAATGAATGCGTTAACATAATTTTTGGTTTAAATTTTGATTATAATTACTAAAACGCTGATTTTGTTGAAAGAATAACAACTGAATTCAGAGTTTACTGCAATTACTTAACTGTTATACCTTAATTCAAGTTTTTTATTTTCTATAGTACTCAGAATAACATAACCTTAACAGCAACACTTTCCCTAATATCCTTAAGATTTTAATACCTTTAAAAAAAGGCTATACGATATACAAATGACAAAACACTATAATATCACAGTTTCAGGTAAGGTTCAGGGGGTTTGGTACAGAAAAAGTACTAAGGAAACTGCAAAACGATTAGGGATACACGGTTTTGTAAAAAATCTGGATAATGGTAATGTATATATAGAAGCTGAGGGTGATGAAACTCAATTAAAGGAATTAGTAGACTGGTGCCACCACGGACCGGAGTTTGCTTTAGTATCTCATGTAAAGTTTAAAGAAGATGCTGTACAGGGGTTTGAAGCATTCGAAATCAAACAGTAATACAAGTATTTTAAAAGAATACCGCCATTAGATTATGGTTTCATCGTAAATCAGTTTATTTCTATAGCATATCAGCAAAGCATTAGGGTATGATCTCTATATTTTTGTACTATTCAACTATAAAAATCAACACTTTATGAGAAATCTAATTTGGTTAATTGTCGTGATTCTGATCATAGGATGGCTTTTAGGATTCTTCGCTTTTCCAGGACTCGGAAACCTGATCCACATACTGCTTGTTGTAGCGGTAATCCTAATTTTATATAGAATTATCAGCGGAAGAAGGCTATAAATATTTGACCATTATTTATCAATTTATAAATAAAAAAATATACTTTTAATAAACTACAAGTGACTGGTCATTTGTAGTTTATCTCATTTAAAAAAGCTATGCGCTATATCTTATTTTTACTCATTTTTTCTCCTTTGCTATCCCTTAAAGCACAGACACATGAACTACCCGTTAATGACATCAAAAGCAAAATCAAAGCTTATAAAAATGATCTGCGGGGACCGTATTACCGTATCAAATGGTTTTGTAATGATGGAACCATCAGAGATTCTAAAGACCCGTGTCCGGATGATATTGGTGGAGGTATACAACATGCCAGTTACAAACCTGAAGTAGAAGAGTTAGGCAAAAAACATCATATCTTTTTTGGAGATATCCTGGCGTATACCAATCGTAGTGACTTTTGGGATTCCATAAATAATCATAGCCGGTTAAAGCAATACCAGATGGGTAAATATCTGGCCAGTGTGGATGATGGCTGGATTCTGAGAAAAGGACAGTATTATCGCGGAGCCATACAATCTGAAGACGAACAGGCCTGGGGTATTGATTTTTATAAATGGGTACTGGGTAGAAATAGCAGTATTGATAAAAATTACTTTTTACTGCGTCAATCGCTACGGGATATTCCGCACGATGGTGATAGTAACCTGGCGCAAATGATGCGTAGCCAATCTAAAGTGATTGCAGATGAGTATCCTGATTTTATGGATATCCGTATAAAAATACATGCAAAACCGAGTAAATCTGATATTCCTACAGTCAATACATTTTATAACCAAAATAAAGAAAAACTAACTCCGGAGCTTAGAAAGGAGTTTGAAGATTTACGATCTACTATGACCAAATTCTATGCTCCTATAGATGCCGGCAATCTAAGAAACAGAATCAACAGACTAAAAACACAAAGTGAGTTAAAAAATGAGCTCATAACCTTAACAGAGACGATTGACAAACAACCGGAAAACGATGCCTTAATCAGTGCTCTGGCAAAATCATTATACAATATCCGCACAGAACTGGCTATAATCGAAAATGCTGATGACTGCCTGGAGCTGCTGGACATTTCTAACGATCTGGAAGATATCTTACTTAGAAAAACTCAGGAGTGGAATCCAGACACTTTACAGCAATTGTTATTTAAAATATATACGCTATCTCACGCCAGTGCCGGTACAGGACTTATTGAGGTATGGGAGTGGAAAAGTATTTATAATGACTATCAAGCTTTACAGGGTAAAGATGAACTTAGCATACAGGAGTTAAACGAGTTTTTAAGACTTGGGCGTAGCGTGGTAGAATGGAGTGCTGCTACAGTAAAAGCAAATTATGAAGATGTGGTGGAGCGTTATGCTCAGTTTGAACCCCTGGCTTATGGTTTTATAGATGACAGAATACGATCTTCTGTGGCTTTATACTTAGGTGATGCTGTGAGCAGATTAGGTAGCTATATCGCCAAAGAATCTTCTATTGAAAACAAAGTGATGAATATCAGTGGCCAGAGTCAGATCAGAGGATTAAATCCCGGTTATGCGTTCGGAAAACTAAACGTTATCACTGATGTTAATTCGCTAAAAGAAACAAAGACCGATGAGATTTATATTTTCCAAAAACCGCCCTCAGATTTAAAACCTGTAGCCGGCATTATGACCGTTTCTGAAGGTAATCTGGTATCCCACGTGCAACTACTAGCGCGAAATTTGGGAATCCCCAATGCGGCATTATCTGATCAAAATCTGAATGAATTAAAAGGCTGTAATGGCGAAAAAGTATTTTATGCAGTTACAGATAAAGGTAATGTGGTACTGAAGCAAGAATCTCAAATGACTGCTGAAGAAAAAGCGTTGTTCCAAAAAGCTACCCGTAATACCAATAAGATCACGGTGCCGGTAGATCAAATCCGTCTGGATGTCAACAAGGTATTGAACATGTCTGAGGTTAATGCTAAAGACAGCGGGAAACTTTGTGGCCCAAAGGCTGCCAACCTGGGACAGTTAAAAGAATTATTCCCTGAGCAGGTAGTGGAAGGACTGGTTATCCCTTTCGGTATTTTTAAAGATCACATGAATCAACCAATGCCGGGAACTTCAAAAAGCTACTGGGAGTATCTGAATAGCGTTTTTGCCAGGGCAGAAGAAATGCGCCAGCAACAGACACCCGAGGATCAGATCGAAAAGTATCAGATTGCAGAATTAAACAAATTACAGCAAGCCATTAAGAAAATTGAGCTTAAAGAAAGCTTTGTCAACGATTTAAAAGATTCTTTTAAAAATGTGTTTAAAGCTCCGATTGGTGAGGTTCCTGTATTCTTAAGAAGTGATACGAATATGGAAGACCTGAAAGAGTTTACCGGAGCAGGGCTTAATTTGACTTTGTTCAATATTCTTGACGAGGAAAAAATTATTCAGGGTATCAAAGACGTTTGGGCTTCGCCATATACTGAACGTAGTTTTAAGTGGAGACAACAATACTTACTGAATCCTGAAAATGTATATCCGTCCATACTCATCATACCCAGTGTAGATGTGGATTACTCTGGCGTTATGATTACTAAAGGTATTAATGTAGGTAATGAAGAGGATTTAACAGTTGCCTTTAGCCGTGGCGCAGGAGGTGCAGTAGATGGTCAGTCTGCAGAAACAAGGCTGGTATTGCTTAATGGTACATCTCAATTACTATCGCCTGCCAGAGAAGCAGATTATATCAGGTTGCCTGAAACCGGTGGCACTAAAAAATACACAACCACCTTTGAAGAACCTATCTTAAACCGCTATAATATCTATGATATTGCTGTTTTGGCAACCCTTATTCGAAAAAAACTAGCTGATAACGACCATAAAGGTGCTTTTGATGTGGAGTTTGGATTCAAAGACGATAAGCTCTGGTTATTTCAGATTCGTCCTTTTGTAGAAAATAAAAATGCAAAGAGCTCAGAATACCTCAACAGTATAAGTCCTAAAATAGACTACGACAAAACAATTTCAACAGACACAAAAATTTAATTGATGAATAAATTATTAAAAATACTAGGATTTACCTTTTTTGTTTTCTCCTTTGGTTTTACCATATATTACCCAATTGATGGATATCAGTCCACAGGAATCGCCAGATTATATCAATTGCACAAAATGGTTCAGGACAGTGTAGAAAACAGAAGAATTCCTGCCGGGGCCTATAAAAAATTAGAAGACATTAAGCTCAATCTTCTTAGCCGAAAAGACGACAGCCTATCTACTATTCTGGTCGAGGATGAGGAGTTTGCCAAAAGCATACGACGTTATTTACCGGGTGCAGGATATTCTGCTACGGTTTTGGATATCAGCAATCCTGATAGTCTAAAATATGCTGCCTACAGAGAAACTGCGGGATATCAACCAGGAAGTGTAGGTAAAATTGCAGTATTAACAGCTCTTTTTGACCAACTACAAAAGTTATGTCCTAATTCTTTTGATGCCAGAACAGGATTATTAAAAAACAAGAGAGTGTCTGCCAGATATTGGGGCACAGGAGACCACCATACCATACCCATTTATGATATTGAAAAAGACAAACTAACACGAAGAAGAGTGGTAGCCAGTGATACCTTTTCGTTGTACGAATGGGCAGATCATATGGTATCCGTAAGTAATAATGGAGCGGCAAGCGTGGTATGGAGAGAAGCACTATTGATGGCGGCTTTTGGAGAGCATTATGAAACCTTAACTGAGGAGCAGGCTGAAACGTATTTTAAAGAAACTCCACGGGACTCGCTTACTAATTTGGCTAATGATATTGTCAATCTACCTTTACGCGAGCTAGGTATTGACAAAGATGAATGGAGACTAGGAAGTTTCTTCACTGCAGCCGCAAACAAATACGTAGGTGATAAAGGAGGAAGTATTGGTACACCTGTAGGACTGATGAAATATTTAGTAAAGCTGGAACAAGGGAATGTGGTAGACCAACAATCCAGTTTAGAAATCAAAAGACTTTTATATATGACCGATCGTAGAATAAGATATGCTGCCTCTCCAAGATTAGACAGTGCAGCTGTATATTTTAAATCGGGTAGCTTCTATAAATGTGACAGAAAAAAAGATCCTAACTGTGGTGATTATGCAGGTAATGTCTACAATTATATGAATTCAGTGATTATCGTGGAGCAACCGGATGATACGAAATACATTGTTTGTCTTATGACAAATGTACTGAACAAAAACTCCGCCGGAGCGCATATGTATTTAGCTAGTAAGATAGACGAAGTAGTCCAAAATAATTAAACATTAGCTAGCTTTTTAAAACGGAAATAGCCTTAGTAGCCATCTGTTGTACTTCACGACTTTTGTGCTTTTGAAGCTTATATAAATCCTTTAAATATTCCTGATCAGCAGAAAACTGAATTAGATTTATAATGGCAAGTTTAATACGCTTGCCTCTGTTTTTTAGCAACATACGCAAGCATTTTTTCTCATCAATAATCTTGAGTTTCAATTCATCAAAGTCAAAAGGATGCTGATGCACAACCTGAGATTCCAGTACAGGTAATACAGCTCCTTTTAAGCGTATATGAATTAGATTATCCAGAAACTCTATAGCATTAACCTTTGCTTCCGGACTGGGGTTAATCAATCCTGAGTATACAGCGTCCATGTCTTTTTTCTCGTGGATCAGACTCAATAATTTAAAAATAGTCGCTATACATTTATTGGATTGCTCATGCAACAATTCAATAAGCCCTGCCCTGGCAGTATCTAATTCTATAGATATGTCTAAATTAACTTCAGGGTTAGCAGCATTATCTTCTAACCTTTTTGATTGAATGATGTGAATCGCCCGAATTGAGTTTTTATAAAATCTTATCTCTTGTTGTATGAGATTAATCACTCGTCTTTGGTTGAACACCAAATCACTATCCCGTTGTTTAAGTCTGACCAGAGATTTAGAGGAAGCTAGTCTGATAATAATATCTTTGCTGGAGGATAATAACAGTAATGTATTTACTGCATCCTGAGTTTTAAAAGCCTCAATTACCTTTGGGACAAATCGTTTAGACCTATCCTTTAAATCTTCTCGTTTGTCCAATGCTTTGATAGTAGCAATTATCCCTTCTCCATAATTGATGAGCGCATTAATACTTCGTTTCCTATATTGTTTGTCAGCTAAAAATTCTATTAAATTTTCAATAAATATTGGTGACTTTGTAATCCCTGCTGCCCTTATAGCGTGCTTGACCACATAGGGTTCCGGGTCATAAAAATGTGCTGAAATAATAGAATAATACTTCGACATTCCTGAATAGGCAATGGTAATAAGTATTTCAGCCACTTCTGTATCTCTTAACTCACTATCATTAAGTTTAATCTGGTCTATTTTTTCCTTAATTCTCCTTTCCAGATCATATTTAAACCTAATCTTAGAGTTACTAAAAGATTCTTTAGCCAGACATAGCAAAGCTGCATTGGCAATGTATCCACTTTTATGATCCAGAAATTGATTAAAAATTAATGAATTGTCTAAATCCGTATGTAGAATTAAATATTCCATGGCCGCGTAGGCCAGCTCGTCGTCCTCGACATACACTAATTTTTTTATCTTTTCAATCGCCGTACCTTTATTGTAGGTATATAATTGTTTTATTGCAGCGGCCTTTATCCTATGATTAGGATGATCCAATAAAGCGATGATATCATTTCTAAGCGGTTTTAATTTGTAAGTACTCAACCGATCTAACATAGCCATAATATCAGTATCAGAACCTTTAGCTAAAATCCTGCGAGCTGATCCAATGGTAGTTTCTTTAGCCAGTACATCTCTTTGATCTTTTGTAGAGACCAGGGAGTTCTTAATGTTTTTTCTAAAGGAATTAAAGTAAGCCTCTCGTAATTGATATATCAGTACAATCCATAGAAATAACAGTAATAAAATGATTATAGTAATGTAATTGGTATCCAGATCGAGTTTCTTAATTACAAAAATCAACAGAAATCCTGAAATACCTGTCGCAACGCTATCTATAACAACATCGATATACGATTTAGCTTGATTTCTAATATCAAACGGGATAGGTAAAATGGATAACTCTGTAGCTGCCTTATTTATCGATTGCTTAAAACTTCCGTCCATTCCCTTAATCAGGATAAGTACCCACAATTCAGGAAAGGTTAAGAACAATAAACACCCCAATGCTATACCTAATGGCAATATTAAAAGTGCTGTGGCTACACCTAAATAACTTAAGATTCTGTTCGTAAAAAATAATTGTAGTAAGAAAGCTATTACATTGAATGTGGAGAACCAGAATCCAAAAAAAGATGCTAATTCATCAGAATCAGGTATAGCTCTATTAGCAAAATCACTAAACTGAAAATCTACAAGCTTAGCAATAATTACACTAACCCCTATAATACTTGCAAGATAGACTAAGTGTCTGGATTGAATGATTATCTTAAATGATGATCTGTAGGAGCTTTTATTTAATGATTTACGTTGCTTTCGCTCATATGTGGTCAGTACATTGATCCTTATCTTCCAGACTTGCCTTAATATAGGTATACATAACAGAAGCAAAAGTGCAGCTATAAGTAACAATCCTTTATTACCAATCAATGGCGCTAATATCGAAGTCAAGTATCCTCCAAAAACTCCTCCTGCAATAGCTCCTGCCCCTATAAATCCAAATAATCGCTTAGCTTCCCTAACATTATAAACTAAATTAGCAATGATCCAGAATTGCGATGTAGTTAATACCGCAAAAAGTGAAACTACTAAATAGAAAATATAAAAAATCCAATCTGTAGTAAGTTTAAAATACAGTAATAAAGATAGAATCAGAAAGAAAACCGAAAAAACTACCAAAGTAGGAATCGTAACCTTTTTTATAGAAAAACTATGGATAGCTTTATTATAAAAGTATGAGGATAATATAGCCGTTAAAGCCACTAGCAGATATCCATATGGCAGATTACTGGCACCTAGATTGGATAAGAAAAGTGCATTAATGGTAGGCTTAACAATTAAAAGAACAGTGATGATAATGAAGATATAAAATTGCATTAAAAAAGAGATGAATATTTCACCATCTCTTAAATCAAATGTTCTTTTAATAAAGTCCTTAAACATATTATGCTAAAGTACTATCTCATTGCTATACTTTTTGACTTTTTCAATACTTTTTCTAACGGCAACACCAAATTTCTAATAATTTGTTCACCATAACTATCCTCGATTAGGGCTACCATAATATACTTTCGCTTTGGTCCCCATACTAAGACGGAGTCTGAGTGATAACTCTTCCAAGAACCTGATTTTCTAAAGACTTTAGCTTTTGGAGCTATCCTATCAAGAGTGTTTACAAACTTATGATGTAATGCAGGATCTTTCATAATTTCCAACATTTGTGCAGAACTCTCAGCACTAACTAAATTACCTAAAGCTAATTGATAGTAAAAACTACATACTTGTCTGGTTGTAGCTGCATGACTTAAACCTTTTAAAGGATCAGGGTATCTTCTACCTCCGGCAGCATATCGCTTACCAACCCAAAGTCCTCCGCCAACTTTTTCATCATACAATCTATGCTTTGGTCCTCTAAGTACTTCTTCTATCTTTTCGTATCCTAAACGGTCAATCATTCTTGTTGATGCCTGATTATTTGATTTACTGATCATTAATCTTAGATCATTTTGAATCTCCGGAGTATTTTCCAACTCTCCTTTTTCAATAGCATCCATAGCCGCAAGAAGTATAGCTATTTTAGGAAGACTGGCGGCATACATCATTACATCATCATTGAGACCAGCATATCTTATATTGTCTATATCACTAAGGTCTACAATACCTATAGACATTTTTTTATTTGCCACAAGTTTACTCCACTTGCTATTGTTACAAATTTCAGCTTCTAATAAATTTTGCAATTCCGGATCTTGTAATTTTTTTATAGGAATTACGGGGTCTGAGGTTTCAATTGGCAATTCCTGCTGGGCGCTGACAGATAAGCCAAAAGTTACACAAAAGACTAAAAATAATGTTCTAAAAACGGTTAATTTCATATATAAATTTAAATTCGGTTAAGTTCAAGTTAAACATATTTTTGGATCTCGCAAACTATTATTCTTAAAGTTTGAATATTCACTCCAAAATTGTGCCAAAAGTATGGTTTTCAGTAATATAAAGTTAAAAAACAACCTATTTTAACTATAATATTTTTTACAATTTTTAATGCAAAGTTGTATCTTATAGCATTAATAAGCTATCACACATTTTAACCTCTTTCTTAACTCATTTCAATCATGGAAAACACTAAGGATTTAATCACAAAAATTAACATTTTAACGACTAAAATAGAAACAGAATATCCTGAGCTCTATACCTTCATAGATGAGCAACCTATTACCATACCGGCTCTTGATCACCCGGATGCAGATTCAAAAGCATTAAAAGATTATCTACAAAGTTTAGAACAACTGTTACAACATCATTTAGAAACACATAAGTCATAATTGAAGTTCCTATCCGTTGAAAAACGAATTCTAGAAATATAAAGACGAATTCTAAAACACATCAAATCGAACCGTATGAAGTAGTTAATTTTATAGTGGTGAATAACCAACCCAAAATAAATTACTATGAAAAGATATATCTTCATCTGTGTTTTGCTATGTTTTCAGTGGGGAAAAGCTCAAAATCGTTTCCACAATTCTAGCAAGTACTTGGTAACAACTCATATCTCTGACCAAGGCAATAAACAGGTTTACACAATTGATTTAAGAAGAACTGGAGACCAAAACCAAACACTGTCTACACTAACCATCGAAGACACAGAGCTTTTTGAAGATATCTTCATAACTACTTTGGAGAACCCCGGATTAGACGGGGTCTCTGAGGTAATTAAAATGGAAATAGAATACTTAGCCTGCTGTGCACACGTAGAAGCCTACTACTATATGGTAAGCACAGATGGCGAAGTTACTCCGCTTCCTCAAGTCAATAATATATACTGTGAAGACACGGATATGGATTATCAGTATATATTCCCTAATCAAGAGTATGGGATTGCAGGAAATATCCTGAAAACTCAAACTTTTTACACCCCTGAATCTAAAATCAAATACGTTAACCTAAAACAAAGCTTATCCTGGAATGGAGCAAACTATGAGCCTTCAAAAACAACAGCAATCACAAGTTATTAAATTTAAGGAAACTAAAAACGTTTTCAATTTTATCATTATTACATACTGTATCTTATTATCAATTTTATTGTATTTTCTGTGCTAATAAAATTTTTGTCAAAAGAAAACAGTTGTACTTGGATTACTCAGACAATAAATTCTTTTATTATAACGAGTAAACCTATATATAAATAAATGATAATATTAATATGTTTAGGTCGTTAACAGGATTAAATATTTGAGTTGATTATATTTGTTATTAACCAGATTTTGCCTCAATGATCAGACCTAAACTTTTATATAGTTTATTCCTTTTATTTCTATTCCTGACTTCAAGTATCAGCGCTCAGGATAATCAGCTTCAAAGCTATACTCTGGAGGATGGTTTACCTCAATCTCAGGTATATGATATATTGCAGGACGAAAAAGGATATCTTTGGCTGGGAACTCAAGGTGGTGGTTTAAGTAGATTTAACGGAGAGGAATTTAAAGTCTGGAATGAGGATAACGGATTGTTATCCAACTACATATTTTCTTTAGCCCAGTCTAATGACACCTTGTTTATTGGAACCAGAAGAGGGTTTTCTATCAAGTATAAAGAAAATTTCACCAACTACGAGGGGCCAAAAATCAATAAAATAATTCTCCTCAATAACAGAATACTGCTGGCAACTAACATAGGTCTCTATGAGTTTAAGAAAAAGAATGGGATTGGTAAGGTTAACATCA
>NZVW01000123.1 GCA_002697475.1 Aquimarina sp.
ACGGTTAATCAGGTACATAAGGATATTATTAAAGATGCTCATCATACTGCCGCAAAATATGATAGTGACATCTCTGAGTTTGACAAAACTGATCTGAATGAGATATACCTAGATAATTTCTTCGCTCCGTATGTTGAACAAAGTAAGGTTAAAATTGGGTGCCAATATATTAACGAATATCATATCAAGGAAAATGACACCATCCTTATTATTGGTAAAGTAGAGCATTTGTACTTAGAGATGGATAATGTCAAAGATGATGGATGGGTTGCACTGGACAAATCAGAAACGGTTGCCATAGTTGGATTAGATGGTTATGCTTTACCTCAAATTATAGAACGCCTGAGTTATGCTAAACCTGATGAAAAGACTACATCCATCCTTAGTAAGCAAGAAAATACTTAAAACTTTATAATAACCTTAAGATTTATCAACCTCTTTGCTATTGCGAAGGGGTTTTTAATTATCTAATTTTAAACTGTAAATGAGTACTAACCTATTCGATCTTTCACTTTTGTCAACTGCACTAGATAAGATCATCTGATTATTGTGTATGAAAACCACTGTCAATCGACTTAAAGAAATTCCTGAATTTCAATCTGTCCCTGAAGATCAATTACAATGGCTTGTAGAAAAAGGGGAACTTCAAAAATATGATAAGGGAGACTACGCGTTTAAAAAAGGAGACACCATCAATCAGATGTCTATAGTGCTTGAAGGAAAAATAGAAATACGTTTAGAGCAAAACGGAAATTTAAAAACTTTAGGTGTTATCGTAAAAAATGAAGTCACTGGTACTTTACCTTTTTCGAGGTTAAGTTCTGCGATAGGTTATGGAGAAGTCATTGAGGATGCTACTGCTCTTGTTTTAGACAAAAGTTATTTTAAGGAAATGGTCTCCAAACATTATGAACTTACGGAAACGCTTGTGCATCATATGACTTCAAGGGTTAGAGAGTTCACAAGATTCAACGTGCAGTCAGAAAAAATGATGGCGCTGGGAAAACTGTCTGCAGGTTTAGCTCACGAATTAAACAATCCTGCTTCTGCAATGCTAAGAAGCGCTAAAGCATTAAAAGATCATTTAGCAAATGTCCCTGATAAATTCAAAAAAATAATTTCCGTAAAAGCCTCAGAAGAAACGATTGATAAAATAAATGACATTCTGTTTTCTAACATTACCAACAAGCCCCAAAATAATATGAAGCTCATAGAGCGTAATCAAAAGGAAGAAGAGTTAGAGGAGTGGCTTGAAGACCATGGAGTGGATAATGCATATGAATTAACTGAAACTTTACTGGACTTTTGCATGGGAATCCCGGAAATGGAAGAAATATACAATGCCGGTTCCTCAGAAAATTTTCCGCAAACTATAGGATGGATAGAAAATGTTTTGACAACAGAAAAAATGGTTGACGAGATTGAGGAAGCATCTAACCGAATTTCAGATCTGATTAAATCTATCAAGAGTTATACGCATATGGACAGAGCTCCTGAAAAAATGAAAGCTAATGTACATAAGGGTATCAAAAGCACTCTGACCATGCTTAATCACAAGCTAAAACAAAAAAACATACAGGTTATAAAAGACTTTAAGGAAGGGCTACCTGAAGCTATGCTTTATATCTCTGAAATGAATCAGGTATGGACTAATTTGATTGACAATGCTATTGATGCTATGGATGACAATGGTATTTTAAAAATAAGTACGGAGGTAGAAAATGGTAATATTAAAATACAAATTGTAGACAACGGATCTGGAATACCTGAAGAGCATTTACCTAAAATATTTGATCCATTTTTCACCACAAAATCGATTGGTAAAGGCACAGGGATGGGGTTAGAGGTTGTGCATAGAATAATTCAACAACATGAAGGGGATATTAGAGTAAATTCAAAAAAAGGTGAAACTATATTTACAATTTGCATCCCTATAGATTAAAATTAATTATGAGAACTATAACAGATTTAAAAGGAACATTTACATTACATAACGGCGTACAAATGCCTTATTTTGGCTTAGGTGTTTATCAGGCTGATAATGATAAGGAAGTGGAACAAGCAATTGAATGGGCACTTGAAACAGGATACAGACACGTAGATACTGCAAGCATCTATAAAAATGAGGAAGGAGTTGGAAGGGCTATCAAAAACACCAGTATTTCAAGAGAAGATATTTTTGTGGTGAGTAAAGTTTGGAATTCAGATCAAGGATATGAAAGCACTATTAAAGCGTTTCATCAAAGTTTAAGCAAATTGCAATTAGAATATCTTGATCTTTATCTTGTACACTGGCCCGTAGAAGGTTTATATAAAGAAACCTGGAGAGCATTAGAACATCTTTATGAAGAGGGCTTAGTGAAAGCAATTGGTGTTAGTAATTTCTTAAAACATCATTTAGAGGATTTAATATCAGACTGCAAAGTAATACCTATGGTTAATCAGATGGAATTTCATCCCCATCTGGTACAGCAGGAATTACTCGATTTTTGTAATGCTAAATCCATACAATATGAAGCGTGGTCTCCCATGATGCAGGGTAAAATATTCGGTATGCAGGAATTTGATAAGCTTAAAAAGAAATATGATAAAACTGCTTCGCAAATCGTTCTACGATGGAATTTACAAAAAGGGGTTGTCACCATACCCAAATCGGTTAAAAAGGAACATATAGTATCCAATGCTGATATTTTTGATTTTGAGTTATCTGAAGAAGATATAAGCTTTTTAGATAATTTAGATCAAAATAAAAGAATCGGTCCGGATCCGGACAATTTTGATTTTTAAGTAAAGAAAAATAGTATAATTAATCTAATATACGACAGGGGCAAACATGAAAAAACCAATCTTATTCCTATTAGATGATGATCCACAAGTTCTTCGTGCTATCAGCAGAGATATAAAGACTGAGTACAGAGAACAATATAAAGTAATGTCGACGGACTCTCCTGGTGATGCCCTGGAAGCTCTGACTGAACTAAAAAAGAAAAATGAAGTAGTAGCCCTTTTTCTTGTAGATCAGAGAATGCCTGAAATGATGGGTGTTGAATTTCTTGAAAAAGCCAAGAAATATTACCCTGATGCAAAAAAGATTCTGCTAACCGCTTACTCTGATACGGATGCTGCAATTAAAGCCATTAATGATGTGCAACTGGATTATTATCTACATAAACCATGGAACCCACCGGAAGAAAAACTTTATCCTGTGATTAGTGATCAACTAAATTCATGGCAGCTCACGTACAAACCTGAATTTGAAGGTATCCGTGTCATTGGTTACCAATTTTCGCCTAAATCGCACGACATTAAAGATTTTCTTTCTGCAAATCTCTTCCCTTTTAAGTGGTTAGATGTAGAAACCAGTCAGGAGGCTAAGGATATTATGGAGCTCCATAATGTTTCTGCAGCTGATCTGCCCGTTGTATCCATAGACAATGGAGAATGTATACAAAATCCTACAATACCTGAATTGGCTAAGGCATTAGGTCTTAACGCTACCCCTAAGGATAATCTTTATGATGTAGTTATTATTGGAGCCGGACCATCAGGTTTAGCCGCGGCTGTTTATGGAGGATCTGAGGGACTTAAAACCCTACTCATAGAGAAACATGCTCCAGGCGGACAGGCTGGTACAAGTTCAAGGATTGAAAATTATCTGGGATTCCCTAACGGATTGAGTGGACAGGAACTTACTCATAGAGCTATAACCCAGGCTAAACGATTTGGTATCGAATTCCTTTCACCACAAGAAGTAACCTCGATAACAGAAAAAAATGGTTATAAAAGTCTCACTTTAAGTAATGGCGACTGTATAAGCTCTAAAAGCGTTGTGATAACTACGGGAGTCAATTACAGGAAACTGGAAGCTGAAGGAATAGACAAGTTTACCGGAGCTGGTATTTATTATGGATCATCTATGACAGAAGCACAGGCTTGTAGCAATAAAGAAGTATTCATTGTAGGAGGAGGTAATTCTGCAGGGCAATCCGCGGTATATTTATCAAAATTTGCCAAAAATGTATACATCGTAATTAGAAAACCTGACCTAACCAGTAGTATGTCCAGTTATCTTATAGATCAAATCAATGCTATTGACAATATTACGGTTTTAGGCAACACTGTAATTTCTGAAGCCATAGGAGAAAACGAAAGATTAACTCATCTAAACATCTCGAATAATGAAACCTCAACCACTAAAAAAGTACCTGCGGATGCGTTATTCATCTTTATAGGAGCAAGGCCTTATACAGATTGGATTGAGATGGATATCATAAAGAATGAGAAAGGATTCATTGAAACTGGCAGGGATCTGAGCAGGTATAAAAATTTTCGCAAGGTATGGAAGAAAGAAAGAGAACCATTTTTATTGGAAACATGTAGTCCGGGGATATTTGCTTCAGGAGATGTACGTGCCGGAGCGATGAACCGGGTAGCTTCTGCTGTTGGCGAAGGTGCTATGGCTATCAAATTTGTGCACGAATATCTGGCAGAAATTTAAAATAATGTTGTAATGATTCCTGAATTCTTTCGACATACCACAAATGAAGAAAGAATTCAACGAATTTTCAACCGGGGCTGTACTAAAAATTGGAGACTTTGAACTCCTTGAATCTTATAAAAAAAACAGAAGAACTAATTTTTTTACAGTCATTAGGGCTATCTCTGAAACATTACATGTTGAAGTAGATAATTTACCACTACAGCTACAACCGGGTACAATGCTGGTGCTTACTCCTGATAATTATTTAAAAATTTTTGAAGCATCAGATAGTTTGGTTTATCAATTTAACAGAGACTTTTATTGTATAAAAGATCACGATAGAGAAGTAAGTTGTGTTGGATTGCTTTTTTACGGCAACGACAGTGCCCCTGTAATTGATCTTCCTGAAAAAGAAATCTCTAAATTAGATCTTTTACACCAGGTTTTTCTTGATGAATTAGACACCATAGACACTATACAAGCAGAAATGCTAAGGATGTTAACGGCCAGATTAATTATTACCGCAACCCGCCTAATAAAGCTACAAGGAAATATTGAAATAACCGATAAACAATCAGATTTATTGCGTAACTTTAATGTATTAGTTGAGACCCATTTTAGAACAGAGCATTCTGTAGGATTTTATGCTGAAAAGCTTTTTAAGTCTCCCAAGACTTTATCCAATACATTTTCAAAATATAATAAATCTCCATTACAAATTATCCACGATAGAATAATTCTTGAAGCAAAAAGATTATTGATCTATTCTGATAAAACAAATAAAGAAATTGCATATGAACTTGGTTTTGATGATGCCTCTCATCTTAGCCGAATGTTTAAAAAACATACTAATTTATCCCCTACTCTTTTCAAAAAGAACTCTAACTTAATATCGGTTTAGGGAAAAATTGACAAGAACAAAGGAATTTAGTCCATTCTTAAATATCTGTACTTAACCTAATTTTGTATCATAATTAATAACAAAAGCATACAGATATGAAAACTAAATATATAATAACAGCATCAATTACACTAACTCTAATATTTACTAATAATCTTAAGGGTCAGGATTTATATCAGGATGAACTGGAAACAGTATATCTGACAAAATCCGATAAAGAAATAGTATATACTAATGACTTCTTAATATATAATGATATTTTAATCAACCAGGAAGAACTAAAATTTGCTAAAGAAATAAAAAAGGCAAAATTGAATAACAATACTTTACTGTTTCTATCCCATTTATCAAATCTTGAGTTAGCAGAAGATGAATATCTAAAAATTATTAGACGTAGTGCTAATCGCAGTAAAACATCTGAAGAATTCGAGAATTTTTTAAAAGAAGAAATTCCTGAATTAAAAAATCAAATACAGGGGGATAAAATTTTAAATCACTTGTATATCATCTCCAGAAGAAATACCTTTAACGGTAAGATTGATGCATTACCAAGTGTATTGTAATCCCACAACCACAATAAAGAAATGAAAAAATATTTACCCCTAGCCCTTAGAATAATAGTAGCTATTATTTTGATACAAACCTTACGTTTTAAATTTACCGCTCATCCTGATAGTGTATACATATTTTCAAAGGTAGGGATGGAGCCTTATGGTCGAATTATTACCGGTGTAGTTGAACTCATCGCCGGAATACTAATTCTTATCCCAAAAACAGCCTGGATTGGTGCTAGTATTGCTTTAGGGGTTATTGGTGGTGCTATATTAATGCATTTGACTAAATTAGGAATTGAGGTAAATAATGATGGAGGTATACTTTTTATAACGGCTGTAGTCACTTTTATATTAAGTGGTTTAGTTTTGTGGAATAACAGAAAGGATATCAATTTTTTTTAAAAATTGCTTAATCAGATTGGTTTCAGTTATCAATAGAATATAATATTACTTTTTCAGTTTTACCTTTTAAGCTAATACTTCCTATTGATTTAACCTTGTAATTGGACTTAAGCTTCAGTAATTGTAATAGATCCTTGGAAATAAGGAAAGATTCCCCAAACTCGTTGCACTTTTCCTGTATTCTGGCAGTCGTATTAATTACATCACCATGAAAAGCAATTTCCTTTTTTACAGCCCCCACTTCCGTAGCAATTAGTTCTCCACCATGAACACCTGCCTTAAAGGATGGTTCCAGACCATACTTATGGATATATCTTTTTCGATTTCTTTTCAAGCGCTTCTCAAAAGCAAAGAAAATTTTTACACAATTTTCGTTTCTTAATCCATTTTTAAAAGTCCAATGTATTACAGCCTCATCTCCTACATATTGATAGATATCGGCGTCATATTTAGCCAGAACCCTATTTAAATCAAAAAAACAATCCTGAATAAGCTGACTATATTTAAAATGTCCTAATTTCTCCGCGATTTTTGTAGAAGATTTCAAATCCAGAAACATAAAAATTCGCTGTTCTTCTCTTGGTTTTCTATAAATACCGAATAGCAACTTTAAGAAAACACCCCTACCAAAATTTTCATTAGCAATTTTAATAAATGAAAAAATTAATGATGCTAAAATAAAGTAACCCACTATTACCCAAAAGATTTTACTGGTCTGCCACCAATCACCCTGATGAAGGTAATTAAGATGCAACTCTGTCTCCATAAAGGCAAAGACCTTACTTGTCGACCAGATCAAAACCCCCAGATAAATAAACGATTTTTGAATAAGTACTAACCAAAGCGGCATATGCTTAGAAAGGTAGTTGTCAAATATGAATTCTATAATGGTATAGAAAACTCCTATAATACTACCAAATATAACGCCTATCCTTAACCAGTCTCCTATAGGTACTGCGGCATTGTCAATACCTTCTTCTGCACCCAATGCATAATACCGGATGATTATAAATAAGCAAAATGCAACCGACCAAAATAAAACTGCGCTGCTAAAGAGTCGTAGAATCTTTTTTATCAAATAGCTCAAAAGCAAAAATTAGAATTCTTAGTGCTAAAGTTATAAAATCAAAACTCTAAACTTCCTTATAATTTCTTAAAACTAGTTTCTTCACTACATCAACTCTAATCAATTCCCTATTGAAGTGGTAACATTCTTTGTTCCTCAAAAATGGTAGCGGTTAGAAACTTACTCTATCTACTTATACAACCCTTAATCAGGGGTTTATACGTATACAAGTTGCTAGAATTTCTTTGTAGTTTTAAAAAAGTCACTTCTTTGATAGTATCATCGATAAATCAACAATAGAAGTTATATAAAATATTCTTTTAACTCTTTAAACCAACTCTCTAAATGAAATCCACGAATTCTACGTATGATGTGATTGTTATCGGCGGAGGTGCCATGGGGCAGGCAGCAGCATACCATTTGAATAAAAGAAAAGCAAAAACCCTGGTTCTGGAACAATACACCTTTCTTAACCAACTAGGCAGTTCTGCCGGAGTTTCCAGACAATACAGAATCCCGTACCCTGATGAATACATGGTCCAGATGGCTCTGGATTCTCAACCCTTTTGGGATGAGTTACAAAGTCATACAGACTCCACACTTCTGGACAAAGTAGGTACGCTATGGTTCGGTGATCCTACAGTACAGTCCACTGAAGGCAATATTGCCGAAGCCGAAAAAGCAATGAAAGCTTTAGGAGTACCATACACTTCTCTTACTTCTAAAGAAATTGAAGATCAATATCACTTTAAAAACCTACCTAAAGACTATAAAGGGCTTTTTCAGGCGGATGGCGCCAGCATTAATTTTAAGGCTACCATAGCCACTTTGCTTCAAGCAAATAAGCAAAGTGAATATGTAAATTTACAAGAAGAGTCTCCCGTTATAGCTATTAAGGAAATAGGAGATGAGTTTCAGATAACTACTCCAAAAGGTACGTTTACTGCAAACAAATTAGTGATTGTACCCGGTCCCTATGTGGATAGCGTTATTAATTTACTGGATTTTACCATTGAGGCGACATATTGGAATATGTCATCAGCCTATTTCAAAAAAACAGATCCGTCGATTCAATACCCTACATGGTTTGTATTTCAAAATGCCATAGGTGACAATGGTAATCAGTTTTATGGGTTTCCCGGTGTATCCTGGGATCATCCAGAATATATAAGGGTTGCTCCAGATTTTGTTATGAAACCGCTAGAAGACCCTAAACAAAGAACACCTATTCCTAATCCACAGGAGTTGGCCTATACTACAGAATGGGTAGAAAACCATATGACCGGATTAGACCCTAAACCATTTTTTACCTCAACCTGTATGGTAGCTCTAAGTAACATTCCTAAAAAGGAACTTATTATAGATTTTGCTCCTCCTTATGTCCCTAAGCATAAAGATATTGTCATCTATGCTACAGGATGGGCCGCAAAATTCACCCCCTACTTAGGCAAAATTTTATCCGATTTAGCCATTGATGGCCATACCGACTTTGATATCAGTCCATTTAAAATGGGTGATACGTATTTTAAATCTTTATAAAAATC
>NZVW01000124.1 GCA_002697475.1 Aquimarina sp.
CAATCACCAACACCTACAACGGCAGGTAAAGGAGTAAAAGGATTCGATGGTTTTATTGAATATGCAGACAAGATGTCTCCTCTGGGAAATGCTACTGCTGATGATTGTGCTGACTACACTGTAACTTTATTCTCAGATTTAACTAAAAAAGTAACATTACAAAACCTTTACCACGATGGAGGTTTCTCTAATGTTGGAGTTAGTGATCTGGTTATGGAAAAATTTACTGACGGTCAATAATTTTTATTAATCTAAGTTATATATAGAAAAATCCCACCTTATATTAATTGGTGGGATTTTTTGTATTAGTACATTTGTTTCATGAACCTTTCATTCTCATTTATTATACCCGTCTTCAATAGGCCAAATGAAATAGAAGAGCTTTTGTCTAGCATGAGCTTGTTGCAATTTGATGATTCATTTGAAATAGTTATTGTAGAAGACGGTTCAGAACAAGATGCTCAAGCCGTTGTAGAAAAATATAAGAGTATTCTTAATATTAGTTATTACTACAAAAAAAATTCTGGTCCTGGTGATTCAAGGAATTATGGTATGCAAAGGGCAAAAGGAAATTACTTTTTAATTCTGGATAGTGATGTCATTCTGCCCTCAAACTATCTTGCAGAGGTGGCCGCTTTTTTAAAAAATAATTATGTTCATTGTTTTGGAGGTCCTGATGATGCTCACGACTCTTTTTCTGATCTTCAAAAAGCAATAAGTTATAGTATGACTTCTTATCTCACTACAGGTGGAATAAGGGGGAGAAAAAATAACTTAAATAAATTTCAGCCCAGAAGTTTTAATATGGGTTTATCAAAAGAAGCTTTTCTGGCATCTAATGGTTTTGGAGATATTCATCCAGGAGAAGATCCTGATCTAGCCATTCGGTTATGGAAGCAAGGATATCAAACGGCTCTTATACCTAAGGCTAAAGTGTTTCATAAAAGAAGAATATCTTGGCGCAAATTCTATCAGCAAGTTCTAAAGTTTGGTTTAGTTCGTCCGATACTTAATAGTTGGCACCCTGAAACAGCAAAAATAACTTACTGGTTCCCTTCAGTGTTTATGTTAGCCCTGTTAAGTGCTTGTGTTTTTGCACTTATAGGATATTGGCAGTTTATCACCTTGTTTGGTTTGTATTTTTTGGTTTTATTTCTTGGAGGAACAATAAAATATGGTTCAATAGGCATAGGTATTAAAGTAATTATTGCGGTTTTGGTTCAATTTTATGGTTATGGAAGGGGTTTCCTTAAATCAAATTATTATATTCATCTGTTAAAACGTGATCCTAAACAGCAGTTTCCTAAACTATTTTTTAAAAAATAAAATATGTCTAGCCGCATTCGCAAAAAATTCTCTTTTAAAAGAAATAGTGTAAAAACCTTTTTGTTTTTTTTGGTTTTCACATCTATTCTGTGGCTTTTTATACAATTCTCTAAAAACTATACTAAAGAGATAGAAGCAGAAATACAATATGTCAATATTCCTGAGGATAGACTAATAAATGAAACTAGTGATCATACTATTAAGATGACACTAAATGGAAATGGTTTTAGATTAATAAGCCAATCATGGAGTAAGCCCGTATTAAACTTTGATCTTGAAGATGCAGTTCGAATAAGTGACAGTAAATATCTCTTTGATGTAGATAAGGATAATGAATTTTTAAAGAGACAACTAGATTTTAGTGGTAGAGTTTTATCCTTAAGGCGAGATACAATAACGCTAAATTTGGATATCATAAAGTTAAAAAAAGTAAAGGTTCAATCCAGGCTATCTATTAAATATATGAATGGCTATGGTAGTGATGAGGGGGTTAAATTTTCTCCGGACTCTGTAACGGTTAGTGGTCCTGAAAAAGCAATTGACTCTTTAAATCATATTAATACCAAAATTTTAAGATTAGAAGATGTTAATGAAAATCTACTGGATGAGGTAGAGTTAGATACTGATAGTTTGCCTGTCAATATTCGGATTAAACCTCAAAAGGTGGATTTGGCACTGAATGTGAGTAAATTTACAGAAGGAAGTCTGGAGATACCTGTGACATTAATTAATGTTCCGGATGATGTTATTATTAATATCTTTCCTAAAAGTGTATCGACCGTATATAGAGTTGCTTTGAATAATTTTGATAGAATTACGGCTCAGGATTTCAGAGTCATAGCGGATTATAGCAAAATTATACAGGATAGTCCTTACTTAATTCTGGAAATTGAAAATGCACCGGATTTTGTACACGATTTAAGACTAAGAGAAAAACAAGTTCAGTTTGTAATCTTAAAATAACGTTTTGAAGGTAATTGGTTTAACAGGGGGGATAGGTAGTGGTAAGTCTACTGTTGCGAGAAAGTTTAATGAACTAGGAGTACCGGTTTATATAGCTGATGATAGAGCCAAAAGCCTTATGGTTAAGAATCCGGAAATCATCAAGGGAATAGTGAAAATTTTTGGTGATGAAGCTTATTTAGACGGCCATTTAAACAGAGCCTTTATAGCAGGACAAGTATTTAGTGATAAAAGCTTATTGCAAAAGCTAAATAACATAGTGCATCCGGCAGTCGAAAAGGATTTTCAATCCTGGATTTTGGAAGAGTCAAAAAGCTCTGCAAGATATGTTATAAAGGAAGCGGCAATTTTATTTGAAAATGGGGGGTACAAAAAATGCGATTACACTATTTTGGTAACTGCACCAAAAGAAGAGAGAATTCAGCGAGTAATTGAAAGAGATCATACAAATCGTCAAGCGGTTTTAGATAGAATAAAAAACCAATGGAGCGATTCTAAAAAGGTATTACTAGCCGATTTTGTAATCAGAAATATGGATTTTAAAAAAACTTCGCTAATTATAAATAAAATCCATAATAAAATCATTTCTAGTAGTTAATTTTTTTACGATTATTCATTTTGTTAACATTTGGTTAAACCCTAAAGTCACTAAATGTTAAAGTCTTACTTTTGATTTATGAACAGAAGGTTATTTGTATTGCTGATAATCTTAATGAGCCTATCCCTTATAGGGATAATATTCGTACAGGGATATTGGATTGATAAGACAGTAGAAAACAACGAAGAGCAATTTTCTTTTAATGCAAAGCAGATATTGATAGCTGTGGCTAATCAAATTCAGTATAGAGAATTTGAGGATATGTTTTACCCATTAAGGAGAGTGCTTGATACAGTTGAAGATCTTGATTATAAAACACTTAGGGAGTCTTTGGATTTGAGTTATAATAATTCATCTGATAATTTTGAATATGCAAGTGATTTTTTAGATGAAGATCAGAAATTGTTCTCAGCTTTTATAAATCATAATATAGATACAGTAAGATTAAAAAATATACTTAACAGAGAAGCTGAAATTGAAGAGGAGAAAAATGACTTTTCTGGTGAGAAAGGCTCAAAAATTGAACGGTTAAGAAATCTTACAGATTCTCAGAGAAAGGATTACGAATATGTAATTGGTGATATTGCAAATTTAAAACCGATTCATAGGAGGGTTACAAATGAAGAAATTGAAAGATTGGTTAAAAAGGAGTTAACCGAAAGAGATATAAATGTTGATTTTGAGTTTGCTGTATATAGCAAATCTCTTGCTACAAAAGTAAAGTCAGAAGATTTTACTATAGATCCATCAAAGACATATGCTGTGCCATTGTTTTTGAATGCAGAAGGAATTAGTAATTATCAATTATTTGTGAATTTTACAGGAAAAAAGAAATACTTGCTTTCGACAATTAAGGGGATGGCCGTTTTGTCCATCATATTTACCTTGATTATAGTAGTGGCTTATTCCAGTGCTTTATCACAATTAATGCAACAGAGGCAAATATCTCAAATAAAGACTGACTTTATAAACAACATGACTCATGAGCTAAAAACACCTATAGCTACTATTAATTTAGCGCTTGATTCTATTAAAAACCCTAAAATAGCGGATGATCCGGATAAAGTCAGGAGATACCTGGGTATGATCAGAGAAGAGAATAAACGAATGCATGCACAGGTAGAAAATGTACTTCGAATTTCTCAGTTAGAGAAAAATCAACTTAATATAAAGAAAGATAAACAAGAGCTACACGATTTAATAGAAGAAGCGATAACCCATGTCTCTTTGATTGTTGAGGACAGCGGAGGTTATATCAAAGCTCATTTAGGAGCATTGAAATCTACTATTTTGGCTAATGAAAATCATTTTGTTAATGTTATCGTTAACATTCTTGATAATGCAGTAAAATATTCTGACCAACCACCAAAGATTGATGTTTATACAGAAAATGTCAAGAACAGTATTGTTATGAAGATTAGAGATCAGGGGATCGGGATAACTAAGGTGGCTCAGAAAAAAATATTTGAAAAATTCTTTAGAGAACACACTGGAGACTTACACAATGTTAAAGGTCACGGTCTTGGTTTGACATATGTGAAGAGAATTGTTGATGATCATCACGGTCAGATCTGGGTAGAAAGTGAAAGAGGTAAAGGCTCCACATTTATAATTAAATTACCGTTAATATCTTAAAAATATGGAAACAGAAAACAAAAAAATCTTGCTGGTAGAAGATGACCCAAATTTTGGAACAGTCTTAAAGGATTATCTGGCAATGAATGACTACGAAGTAACACATGCCAAGAATGGAATGGAAGGATTTGAAAAGTTTAAAAAAGACGATTTCGACATGTGTATCCTTGACGTTATGATGCCATACAAGGATGGTTTTACTCTAGCAAAAGAAATTAGAGATAAAAATGAGGACGTGCCTATTATTTTCCTTACAGCAAAAGCAATGAAGGAAGACGTGCTAAAAGGATACAAAGTAGGTGCAGATGACTATTTGAATAAGCCTTTTGATAGTGAAGTATTGTTGATGAAGATACAAGCTATCATGCAGAGAAAAAATACTGAGTCCGTTGCTGATAGCAAACAATTTGAATTTGAGATAGGAGGATTTCATCTTAATTCAAAACTAAGATTTCTTACCTATAAAGAGGATGAACCAATTAAGCTATCTCCAAAAGAAAACGAACTACTTCGTTTATTAGCACTGCATCTTAATGATTTAATGCCCAGGGAACTTGCATTAACTAAAATATGGAGAGATGATAATTACTTTACTTCTCGTAGTATGGATGTGTATATAGCCAAATTAAGAAAATATCTCAAAAAGGATGAAAATGTAGAGATATTAAATATTCACGGAGAAGGTTTCAGGCTAGTTGTAAGAAACGAAGAATCTTAATAGAGAATTGCGGTAACTAACATATGATTCATAGTAAGGTTAATGCCTTACTATGAATTTTTTTTGATATAGTCAATGACCATATTGGCGTTGGTTGTATAGTCGAACCATTTTATTTCTTCGTCTTTTCTGAACCAGGTGAGTTGTCTTTTAGCAAATCTTCTAGTATTCTTTTTGATTTCTGAAATGGCAAAATCCAGAGTCCACTCTCCATTTAGAGTATTAAAAATTTCTTTATAACCAACAGTATTGAGAGCATTCAAAGATTCGAATGGCTGTAGTCCTTTAACTTCTTCTACTAAACCTTCTTCTAACATTATATCGACTCGTTGATTGATTCTATCATAAATGACTTCCCGGTCAGCTGTTAGTCCGATTTTTATTACAGAAAATGATCTCAATTTTTTCGGTTTTGAGAGAAAAGAGGTGTATGTCTGGCCAGTTCCTATACATACTTCAAGAGCTCGCATTACGCGATGCGGGTTGTTAATATCTACTTTCTGATAATGTTCTGGATCAAGTGCCTTTAACCTGTCTTGTAAGGCTTCCATACCCTCATTATGTAATAGCTTTTGAAGCTGAGTCCTTACCCTAGGATCAATATCAGGAAAATCATCTAATCCCTTGGTAATGGCATCAACATATAAACCCGATCCTCCAACTAAAACTACGTATTTATTGTTTTGGAATAGTTTTTCAATGAGTTCTATAGCCTCTTTTTCAAAATTTCCTACAGAATAATTGTCTTGAACGCTTATATGTTGAATCAAATGATGTTTCGCTTCACTCAATTCCTGAGTTGTGGGTACTGCAGTACCTATCTTCATTTCTTTATAGAACTGCCTGCTATCTGCAGAAACAATTTCGCAACCAAGAGCTTTGGCTATCTTTATGCTCATAGAAGTTTTGCCTATTGCTGTAGGACCAACAATTACGATTAAATTTTTAGTCATAATGAAGCGCCTCCCCACATTTATAACAGTGCTTAGCACTATCTCGATGACCACTGGCAAGGCAATTGGAACAGACCTGAGTATTTAGCGCTGTAGCAGCAGTCTTTTGGCCCATTGCATATTCTGCAGTGACAATCCCTGTAGGTACTGCGATAATACCATAACCCATAATCATAATAACAGCGGCTAAAAATTGACCTAGTGGTGTAACCGGAGCGATATCCCCAAAACCAACCGTGGTTAAAGTAACAATACACCAATATACGCTTACCGGGATGCTTTTAAATCCACTGGTTTCACCTTCGACTATATACATTACGGTGCCCATAATTATGCAAACTACCAGAACTGCGAACAGAAACACTAATATTTTAGCTCCGCTATCTTTAATTGCTCTACCTAGACGATTGGCTTCACTTATGTATCTGGAGATTTTAAGGATTCTAAAAACACGTAATAACCTTAATGCTCTAACGGTTAGTAAAGCGTGAGAACCTGTGAAGAAAAAAGATAAATACAAAGGTAGGGTTGAAAGTAAATCGATTATTCCATAGAAGCTAAATATATATTTTGATGGTTTTCTGATGCTAATGATTCTAGCGATATACTCAAGTGTGAAGAAAATAGTAATTATCCATTCTCCATAGTATAACATATCATATACCTTCTCTGAAAACCCCTTAACACTTTCAATCATTACCAGTACTATACTGACGATGATCAATATAAGTAACACTATATCAAACAGTTTTCCTAAAGGGGTGTCTGCTTCATATATGATCTCATGAAGATTAGTTTTCCAATTTCTTGTTTTTGATGTATTCAATTTTCAAGCTTTTTATAAAAATAAGAAATCTAAAAAAATTAATTACCTAGGTTTACGACCTTAACTTTTTTATTCTGCCTTATATAGGATTGTATAATATTATGAGCATCTCTATTATGCTCCATTGGGGTGATGATATTCTTCAGGACATTTTGATTAGTGATCTGATAGTTCAGGTTAGTGTAGGCTATGCCTTTAAACTTACCTTTTTCTATAACTACAACACTTTGTTCATCAACTGAACGACCTCTGTCTACTATAAGCAAGCTCTTTTCTTTAAAAGATTGTAAGTCCAACAATTTCTCAACTCTGTTATTGTATTCTATACGACTCTCATCTTTTATACAGGCTCCATTGCATTCTTTGATCGTGTATTTAAAACAGTTACCTGAGCTATTGTCTAAGTTGGTTAGTTTTTCACACAGTGTAAATTCTTCAATCCAGCGATGGATATATGTTTTAGCCTGTTGTCTATTTGTAAATACCGTTATTACATCTTTTCGGTAATCTATTTTACCTAAATGGAGGTTGATATAACCATTCTTGTCTATGGACTTATATAGCGCCTGAGTAAAGGTGTTTTTTCTTAAAGCTTTATTATAAGCAGGCTTAATTCTTTTAATCTCTTCACTTTCCTTTAATAGGGCAACCAATTCGCTACCTGTCGCTTCAAAAGTGACATTTTCAATCTCCTGTTGTATTACTTTTGATTTTTTATTGTCGCTGGTAAAATGTTGATTTAGTCGTTTTTTGATATTCCTACTTTTTCCTATATATATAATGTCACCTTCTTCATTATGCAGATAATAAACTCCTGTGATGGAAGGTACTTTTTCAAGTAAAAGAAGTAGTTTGTTATCTAGTTGTCTTTTAGGGTCAAGACGAACCGTGTTTTTAACAATAGATTTATCTGAATCTTTGGCTAGTAGAAGTTTAAATAATTTTACGGTTGCCTGCGCGTCACCGTCAGCTCTATGTCTGTCTGATAGGGGTATCCCAAGTCCTCTTACTAATTTACCAAGACTATAGGATTGTTGATCAGGAATTAATTTTTGAGAAAGCTCTACTGTGCATAGGGATTGTCTTTCATAGTCATATCCTAGTCTGGCAAATTCTGTTCTTAGAATTCTGTAATCAAAACTGGCATTATGTGCCACTATGATACAATCTTCAGTTATTTCAACAATACGTTTGGCTACCTCATAAAACTTAGGTGCATTTCTTAGCATTTCATTATTGATACCTGTAAGTTTAGCCACAAATGGTTGTATGGGACGCTCAGGATTGACCAGACTTACAAATTTATCAACGACCTCTTGTCCGTCAAATCTATATATGGCTATTTCGGTAATACCCTCTTCATTGTATTTACCTCCGGTCGTTTCTATGTCAACAATGGCATACATCTATTGTCAGTACTTTGAATTAATGTTGATAGTTTCTTTCTCCAAAAATAGAACTACCTATTCTAACCATTGTACCTCCTTCTTGTATAGCAATTTGATAATCTCCACTCATTCCTATGGAAAGTGTATTAAATCCTTCGATTTTGTTTTTTAATTCATCAAAAGCAGATTTAATGATCTTAAATTCACTTCGTAACTGCTTTTCGTCATCAGTAAATGTTGCCATTCCCATAAGTCCCCGGATGTTAATGTTAGATAGTTGGGATACTTCAGGACTTAAAATTAGTTGAACAGCGTCCTCAGTAGAAAGCCCAAACTTACTATCCTCTTCGGCAATTTTTATTTGAATTAAGCAGTTTATGCTTCGGTTATTCTTTTTAGCTTGTTTGTTGATCTCTTTAAGTAGTTTAAAACTGTCCACTGCATGTATCAGATGAACAAAAGGAGCCATGTACTTAACTTTATTAGTCTGTACGTGACCTATCATATGCCAGTTAATATCCTTTGGTAACTCCTCCCATTTTGAGGTCATTTCCTGAATCTTATTTTCGCCAAAATCTCTTTGCCCTGTTGCATATGCCTCTAATATGTCAGAAGAAGGTTTTGTTTTTGATACTGCGACTAGGGTGACATCCTCAGGTAATTGAGCTTTTATACTTTGTAGGCTGGAAACTATTGTACTCATAAGTTGCAAAGATATTCAAATTCTTCACTTTACGCATCTGATTAACTAAGGTTATATTGTGTTTCTGTTTAATTTGCAATTTGAAAAAAGTAATCTAAAATTCATAAATCGTGATACCGCTACGAAGTTTAGGTGAAATAAAAGTACTTTTAGGAGGCATTGTTAAATTCTGGTCGGCAATTTTTTTCATTTGCTCCGTTGATGCTGGATAAAGTCCAAAGCCAACTTTGAACTCTCCACTATCTACTTTACTTTTAAGAAAGACGATATCCTTTTTTCCATCAGAATACTCAATTCTAGTATTTGTTCTGAGATCCTCTATGCCTAAAATAGGTTGTAAAATTGTCTTGTACAATAGTTGTGCATCCAGTTCTTCTAAAGCATTTTCAAAATTATATTGCGTTTTTCTGAGGTATAGCGAATAAAATTCACCTTCGAGATACATACTAAAATGATGAGGTTTTGAAGGTTTGTAGTACTCTTGCCCTCTATTTTCTATTCTATACCATTCATCCAGTTTAATGAGAAATTCTTCTTTTGATAAACCATTCAGATCTTTAAGCAGACGATTGAACTCATAAATTCTCAAATCGGACTCAGGAATCAGATAGGACATAAAAAATTTATGTGATGTATTGCCTTCGTTCTCTTTTTCTAAATCTTTAGAGAGCAGGTAGGAAGAAGCGGACCGGTGATGTCCATCAGCAATATATAGACAGTCCATATTGTCAAACTCATTTTGCAAAAGCGTTATGGTACCTTCATCCTCAATTTTCCACAGATAATGAGTGTCGCGGTACGTTGTAGTGAACTCATACTCTGCACGCTCTTTTGAAATCAAGGTCAGAGTTTCTTTAATTATGTTATTGTCAGGGTAGGTTAATAATACAGGCTCTGCATTAAAACCTACTGTTTTAAGGTACTCTTTAAATGTCTCCTCTCTTTCTGATATAGTATCCTCGTGTTTTTTGATGATATTCTTTTCATAATCTTCTGCACTTGCAGCTGCAATAATACCCAGAAATTTTTCTCCTTCTCTGTTAATAATTTGGTACGCGTAGAAGCAGGCTTTGTCATCCTGTATAAATACCTGTTCTTCCTTAAACTCTAAATATCGGTTTCTCACTAATTTATAGCGTTCCTCTCCTGTTATTTCCTTTTGATACTTATATCCCGGATTTACAATGTGTAAAAAGGAG
>NZVW01000125.1 GCA_002697475.1 Aquimarina sp.
CTATGACTTCTTCTTTGTATCAGGACAAATATATACAGATAGTAAGGCCGGAGAGAAATTTAAAAGTGCGGCTCAAGGATTAATTACTTTAGCTACCTATGGATTAGGGATGCTGATTGGTTTCTATGTAGCGGGAAAAATTACGGATGCAAATCTCATTGCAGAAAATCAACACAACTGGCAAAGTATCTGGGTATTTCCGGCAATATTTGCTGCAGTAGTACTTTTACTATTTGGCGTACTATTTAAAAATGAGCAGATTGAGTATAAAAAATAATACGTAACTTAAAATACAACTAACAAAAACAATTATGACCCGACTTAAAATGGGAATGGTAGGTGGCGGAATGGGATCCTTTATAGGTGATGTTCATCGCAAAGCTGCCAGTATAGACGGAATGATTGAACTGGTATGCGGAGCTTTTTCCAGCAATAAAGAAAAAAGTATTGCCTCTGCAAAAGAATTAGGAATATCCGGCAATAGAGCCTACGGAAGCTTTGAAGAAATGATTGAAAAGGAATCCTTACTTCCTGAAGATAAACGTATGGACTTTGTGGCTATAGTCACCCCGAATCATATGCACTTTCCACCAGCAAAATTGGCTTTAGAAAAAGGATTTCACGTGATTTGTGATAAACCAGTAACATTAACACTGGAGGAAGCACTAGAATTAGAAAAAGTAGTTCAGTCCTCAGGTAAAGTTTTTGCTTTAACCCATAACTATACAGGCTATCCCATGGTCAAGCAGGCAAAAGCTATGATAGCCAAAGGAGATTTGGGAGACCTAAGAAAAATCAATATTCAATACTTACAAGGCTGGCTAGCTACAGCTGTAGAAAAAACCGGACAAAAACAGGCCTCCTGGCGTGTGGATCCTGAAAAGTCAGGAATAGGCGGAGCTCTTGGTGATATTGCTACACACGCCGAAAATCTGGCTGAATATATTACCGGTACAAAAATTAAAGAATTAGCTGCTGACCTTACTGCTTTCGGAGATGGAAGGGTACTTGATGATGATGGTAATGTTTTATTGCGTTTTGAAAATGGAGCTAAAGGTATACTTACCTTTTCTCAAATTGCAACAGGAGAAGAAAATAATCTGGGTATTAGAGTTTACGGCACAAAAGGTAGTCTTGCCTGGTATCAGGAAAATCCTAATGAATTAACTTTATATTGGTTGGACAAACCCAAACAAATATATACACCAGGCGGTAACGGCACGTATCCTGAATCATCAGATTACGTTAGGATACCTGCAGGGCATCCTGAAGGATATCTGGAAGGTTTTGCAACCATTTACAGAAGTTTTGCGAAAGAGCTTAATTCATTAAAAAACGGAAAACCTCTGTCAAAGCAACCTGATTTTCCTACTATTTTTGATGGAGTCAGAGGGATGCAATTTATTTATGCTGCTGTTGAAAGTAATAAGAACAATGCAAAATGGACAAAATTATAATTAGAAAACAGTTGAAGTAGGAGTATTGATTTATTATATCTAACAGGAACTTAAAATATATAGTTTCTCACTAGGCTAAGTACAAAAGATTCAAAAAACTAACTAAATGAAAACAATAAAAGGTCCTGCTATATTCCTTGCACAATTTATGGATGATAAAGCTCCATTTAACTCTTTAGACGGGTTGTGTAAATGGGCTTCTGATTTAGGATACAAAGGAATTCAAATCCCGACTTGGGAGACAAGACTTATAGACCTTAACAAAGCAGCTGAAAGTCAAACGTATTGTGATGAGTTAAAAGGAAAAATAGCTGATTATGGTCTTGAAATTACTGAGCTTTCAACCCACTTACAAGGACAATTGGTCGCAGTTCATCCCGCTTATGATATTATGTTTGATAATTTCGCTCCAGACAATCTAAAAAACAATCCTAAGGAAAGAACCAAATGGGCTGTTGAACAAGTTAAAAATGCTGCAATAGCCAGTAATCGTTTAGGTATTAAAGTTCATGCTACGTTTTCTGGGGCACTTCTCTGGCACACTATGCATCCGTGGCCTCAGCGACCTGCAGGTATGGTGGAAATGGGATTTGAAGAATTAGCGAAACGATGGCTTCCTATACTGAATCATTTTGACGAACAAGGAGTTGACGTCTGCTATGAAGTACATCCGGGAGAAGACATCCATGATGGCGTTACTTTTGAGCGTTTTTTAGAAGCTACAGGAAACCATAAAAGAGTTAATATTTTATATGACCCGAGTCATTTTGTGCTACAGCAGTTAGATTACATAGAATATATTGATCACTACCACGAATTTATTAAAGCATTTCACGTTAAAGATTCTGAATTTAATCCTACGGGGAAAAAAGGGGCTTTTGGTGGATACAGTGATTGGCAGGATAGAGCTGGTAGGTACCGATCCCCCGGGGATGGACAAGTTGATTTTAAAACTATTTTTTCTAAGCTTACACAATACGGCTGCGACGTATGGGCAGTTATGGAATGGGAATGTTGCATCAAATCACCAGAGCAAGGTGCACGAGAAGGAGCTCCTTTCATACAAAGTCATATTATTGAGGCTACAGAAAAAGCTTTTGATGACTTTGCAGGTGCAGACATAAATAAAGAGCAACTAAAAAAGATACTAGGAATTTAAAATTTTCATTATGACATATATAAAAAGTGCAATCATATTTCTATCATTATGTTTTCTTTTATACGGTTGTAAAGAAAATAACACAACGACCATTGATGACAATAGAGAGATAAAAGAAGAAGATCAGCAAGAAGATAATGCATCTGAGACTTTAGAAAAGGAAATCACTGATCCCAAAGAAACTGAGGTATGGGACCCTGAGCCGAAGGCTATATCTTTTAATGAAAACGGTGTCCCTTCTGATGCCATTATCCTTTTTGACGGTACAGATTTAAATCAATGGATTTCTACTAAAGATTCCACATCAGCAGGTTGGTTAATTAACCCAGACAAAACGTTTACTGTTGTCCCGAAATCCGGAGATATTCAAACTAAAAAAGAGTTTGGAAGTGTACAACTTCATTTAGAGTGGAGTGCACCGGATGATATTGAAGGTGAAGGTCAGGGAAGAGGAAATAGCGGAGTGTTTTTTCAGAATAAATATGAAGTGCAGATACTTGACAGCTATCAAAACAGAACTTATTCTAATGGTCAGGCTACTGCTATATACAAACAACACATACCTTTAGTGAACGCAACGAAAGCTCCTGATCAATGGCAAACCTATGATATTATTTTTCACGCGCCAGAATTTGATGCAGAAGGTAATAAAACTAAATCCGGATCTTTTACCGTTCTGCATAATGGAGTTCTGGTTCAGGATCACGTTGAGATACTAGGTAGTACAGAATATATTGGTAAACCTAAGAATACACCTCACGGCAAAGGGCCTATCAAACTACAGGATCATAGTAACCCTGTTCAATATAGAAACATATGGGTTAGAGAACTATAAAAAGAATAACCAAAATAGCACTTCATTAATAACGGTTATTGCCTTAGCAATAACCGTTATTGGTTTATTTATTGGTTGGTTTTTTTTTGCAAACTATCTTCTATAAGATACTTACACAGAATTATTAATAAGCTTCTATTTTTATTGTATAACAAGCTTCCTGACCTGACTTTGCCCTTGAGTTTCTATCAAGATAAAGTATATCCCAGACGGCAATGCCGATAGACTATAATCTATTACATATGCATTTCTTCCTTCCATTCTATCGTGTGCTACAAGATTATTGTTAACCATATTGAAAATCTTGATACTTACAGGTAATATTTTACTAAGGTTAATATCCACACTAAACTGACCATTAGGTGTAGGATTAGGATAGATACTGTATTCGAACTTAGCGATATCCTCTTCTGATGGATTACTATCTGAATCATTATCAAACTCTCTTTCTATAACTGATACTCTCTTAGTGGCTACATCAGAGCATAATCCCCTATCAATCCAGAGAGAAATATCATAATCTCCAGGTTCATTTATAATAAGTTCTGCATAGTTATTATCCATAAAAATCAGTTCTGCACCATCTGGTAATTCCCAAACAGCATTCTCCGGAATTGGATCACTGATGTTAACAACTACAAACTGTTCGCCAGCAAAAACCTGAGTTGATGCTATAAACTCAGCATTGATGGGTTCGGTACTTCTATCTACAGAAATAGCATCCGATACAATACATCCTTTTCTGTCTGTTACCTGTACTTCATAAACTCCTATGTTACTCAATTCCACGATTGGTTCAGTACTAGTAAATCCATTACTTGAACTCCATAAATAAGTAGCCATATCATCATTAATTGTGGCATCTATAGTTATGGTCTGATCAACACATAATGTTATATCTTCACCTAAATCAAAGATTATTTGATCTGGATTATTAATAACAATAGTATCAGTTCTTTGACAACCTTTTGAGTCTGTAATTAAAACTGTGTATTCTCCAGCACACACATCAATTAAATCTTCAGTACCCATATCATTGCTCCAATTAAAGGAGTACGGTGGAGTTCCTCCAAAAACGTCAATGTCGATAGTTCCATCACATCCACCATAACAGGTAGGAATAGTAGAGGAAAACGATGACATCAAAGGCTCTGGTGCAGTAACTGTTATTTGATTTTCAGCTCTACAGCCTCTAGCATCTATAACCACCAACTCATAGGTTCCCGCAACTACGTTTGAAATATTGTTTGAGGTACTTCCTGTATTCCACCTGTATCGATATGGCGGAGTACCTCCAGTAACTATACTATTAATAGTCCAATCAGTGTTATCTCCACAGTTGATATAATCAGGATCAAGAGCTATTTCTAGTATTTCAGGTTCCTGAAGACTGAAAATATCACTTCGAACTACAGTTCCAATGGCGTCAGTAACCTCTACTACATACAAGCCTGCACCAATACCTGTTAAGATTTGATTTTGACCAGCAATGGGTAAGTTGGTGATAGCATTATACCATTGAAACTCATACCTGGCTGCTGAATTAAAAGGAACACCTCCGGAGACTATAGCTACTAAACTTCCAGTATTTTCATTTCCATTACAGGATATCACACTACGTTGTTCGATAACTACTTCCAGAACAGGAGGTTCATATAAATCAATATCATCTAAAATCAATTGACAATTATTAGAATCATAAATAGTTAATCCATACTTTTCAGCACCTACATTATTCAAAATGTTTGAGGTAAATGGTAGAAGCACACCCTGATCATCAAACCAATCATATCGATAGGGAGGCACACCTCCAGAAACAATAGCTTCTATCCTACCATCTGTTGCGTCACTTGATGAAGGGTATTGTCTATTAATTGACACCAAAAGTTCATTAGGTTGCTGAACTTCAATTTCTTTAGAAGTTAAACACAAATTAGCATCTATAACTGTTACAGTATAAGTTCCCGCTCTTAAGCCTGAAAGATCTTCAGTTAGCTCGCCATTGCTCCAATTATATTGGTATGGAGGAACTCCTCCTGTAACAGTAATATCAATTTCACCTGTTAATTCGTTATAACATACGATGTCTGTAACTGTTTCTTCAATTGTTAACTCTGACGGCTCTACAACCTCATAACTGGCTATTACCTGATTGTTATTTTCATCAACTACAAGTACTTCATAGCTACCAGCAGGTAACGTCTCTGTGAATGGTTCGGTATATAAAATATCCGCTGGCGTATTTATTTCATACCATTGATAAGAGTACTGACCCACTCCACCTGTTACAGTAACTTCTAATGGTACCAAAGTTTCCTCCCCATAGCACTGAATACTTTGATCAGGAGATAGAGGAGTGATTTGCGCCAATAATTGATCCGGTTGCGTGATTTCCTGCTGTAAAGTGACCGAACACCCTAGAGCATCAGTAATCGACAACTCATAATTACCTATACCAAGATTTTCTATATCCTCTGTGGCAGCTGAAAATGCGGTATCATCTGTATTAGTCCACTGATACGTATAGGGTTGAGTACCTCCAGAAACATCAATAGCTATGCTTCCATTTCCGGTTTCATAACCCGATAAATTTGTGGTCGTAATATTTGTAATTTCTAGGGGTGCATCCGGTTGTGTAAGTATCACTGGTTCTGACAGTGATGTTGTACATAAGTTCTCGTCTATAACTACTAGTTCATAGGTTCCGGATGATAAGTTCTGAGGATCTTCAACCAGGCTTTCAAAACTTGAGTCTTCAATTTTTGACCATCTAAATGAATAAGGGAAATAGTCTCCCGTATTTTGATCGATAGGCCCACCTGTTACCGTAATATTAATGGAACCGGTAAATTCTCCATGGCAATTAATATTTACTGCATCATCCAGAGTAACGATTAATTCGTCAGGCTGAGTTAACACAATGGTATCTTCTGCTTCGGTTCCCTGATTATCTCTGGCCACAACTCTATAAGTCCCAGCAGGGATATCGGATAATCTATCTAGGGTCAAATCCGTATTAAGAAGTGTCTCATTCACACCTTCTATAAGATACCATCTATATTCAAAATCCAATGGAGTAGATTGTATTGGGAAACCACCAGATACAACTGCATATAGTTCCCCTAATTCATCCCCATAGCATAAAACGGGGATTGATACCTCTACATCCACTAACATGGGTTGCGGTTCTAAGACTTCAATATCTAAGCTATTACTGCAATTATTTGCATCGGTAACTGTAATCGTATAGACTCCTGCAGATAGGTTTGCTATATCCTGACTTGTATTCGTAAAAGTTGCGTCACCTGCTCTTGACCAATTGTATGATAACGTTCCGGTTCCTCCTTCAGCATCAATATCTATACTTCCATTTGTTCCTCCTACAGTTGTAGCCGGTTCAACTAGTATTTCAGAAATTATAATCTCTGTCGGTTGACTTAATTCTATAGGTATAGGAGTAACTATTTCACAACCATTTACATCTCTTAACCACACATCATAAGCACCTGCTATTAATCCCTCTAATACTAAATTATTCAGATCATTTTCATTTACAAAAGTCATTTTATTATCGATAGAAAATGAATAAGGGCGGGTTCCTCCCGAAGGATTTAATATAATTTCTCCTGTATTCCCTCCAAAACATAAAACATCATTTTTATCTACTGTTAAGGCTAAAATGTCAGGTTGACCCAAAGTATATACATTTTCGGCATTTGTAAATCTATCATTTATTACAACCCTATAATCACCTATAGCGGCATTAGTTAAGGTGTTGGTTAACTGCCCTACAACTTCAGCTCCATCCTTATACCATCTATAGGTATAATTAAGAGAACCTCCAGTAACATCTGCTCTTAGTGTTCCAACCCCACCATTACAATCTATCGGCGTCTCTTCAACAATATTCACAAATAACTCATCCGGTTCATACACGGTAAAAGTCTGAGAAGTTATACTACAAGAGCCTGTACCATCAGTAATAGTCGCTATATAATCACCGGCTAACAGACCAGTTATTCTGCTTCCTGTCTGACTAATAGGAACTCCATTTCTAGTCCAACTCACCTGATAGAAAGGAGCATTAGTATTAGGTCTTCCTCCAGAGATAGATAAATCAATAACGCCAATACTACCACCATAAACGTTGTTACTATTTACCTGAAAAGAAGGAATTGTTATTTCATCTGGTTGACTTATAAATTGCCTTGAAGAAATATCTGATAAACAAGAGTTCGCATTCCTATCTCTCACTCTAAATTGATATCCGGAAGAAGTGTTTTCCGGAAGTAAGAATACATTACTATCCTGCCAGACCGTGTTTGCACCATTCCATAATGCATATTGATAAGTTCCTGAAGCTCCACCTGTCGCAGAAACGGTAACCGTAGCATTCCCACCATAACAGGTGATAGGTTGAATATCAATATTAGTTATTGTTATAGGAAGAGGTATATTATCAAAAGTTATATTCGTTAGCTCAGATCTTCCTAATCTTGAATCTGTTACCACAACAGCATATGTAGCATTATCTCCTGTAATACCTGAGGTTCCTGTTCCATAAGCAACACCATTTCTAGTCCATGAAAAACTATACGGTGAATATCCTCCACTAATATTGATCACATTTATTTCTCCATTATTTGCATCATAACAATCAGGATCAGTTTTTTGAATATTAAAAGAAATAGGTTGAGGGTCCCGGATCTCAGGAAGATTAAACCTTTGTGACAAACATCCATTAGCATCTCTATATTGAATTTGATGGTTTCCTGCTGGAAGCCCAACAATTGTAAACCCATTACTTATTGCCTGTCCAGTCCTGGTATTAGAATTTGAAGCGTTAATGTAAAGTGTATAACTATGGTATGAAATTCCATTACTGACATTAAACGTACCCCCTGAAACCGTGTTAAAATTGATACTAGCATCAGACATACCAGGTGCTCCCGGAGGAACAATCATATTTACAGAATGAGAAATCGCATTTTTACTATTAATAGTTATTAAAATATTCTTATTCGGATCTGCTACATTTTCTTTATCCAAACATCCATTAGAATCTCTAACCTGTACTCTGTAATTTCCGGGAGTTAAATTATTAACTACATAAGATGTGCCTGGTAAATTCTGCCAAGATGCACCATTGTTAATACTATATTGATAGCTACCTGTTCCTCCTTGAGCGGTTATTCTTAATTGACCATCATTAGAACCAGGACAGACTTCATCCCCAACCTTTTCTGCATTAAAAGTTACTCTTGAAGGGGAGTTAATCGTAAAATCGTATTCATACTGTTGACAAAATGGTGCGCCATTACTTCTATTGTAACCTGAAACCTGAATCCTATATTGCCCCGCAATCAAATTACGACCCGTAGACGGTCTCCAATCATAAGCATAAACGCCTCCACCTTGATTAACTAATGAACGAATATTCGTGTTATTATCATAGGGGACATAGACATTAGTACTATTTCTTCTTAATAAATTAATATCAATCTGCTCATAGTTATGCACCTGCCTATCAAAGAACAGCATAAAATCAGCATCATCCTCATAGGAACAACTGGGTTGCACAATTCTAGGTGTTCTGGCTATGCTTGGTGGATCCGGGAGATAAATTACAGATAAGATATTATAGTTAGAATTCCAGGGATTACAACTTGGTCTTAACCTAATATCTATATTTTTATTTACTGCAGTCTCTCTATCGGCAGATGAGCTATACAAATCACTTAAACCTAAAGAAATTCTTGCCTGACCTGTTTTATTTGGTATAGGTCTCCATATTTCTACTTGAATGGTTCTTGGTCCTGTGTAGCTATTTAGTGCTTGTCTTGCAGCTATCCACAAATCAAACTGTCTTATACATCTATCCGGATCTCCTGTTTGTCTCACACATTGTCTGTAATTAGCTTCTGTTCTTGATACTTCATCCAAAAGAGACTGATAATCAGGGTGATTTCTGGTTTCTGTATTGACCGGATCCAGAAACTCCCAAGTGTAAACTTCATTAGCAGGTGTATGACCCGCAGAAGCGTCTATATTGATTCCTCCGGTTTCACAGCCAGGATAGATACTTGTTGCTGAAATACCATCTCTATACGATAAATTAATCGTTGGGACAATCGAAATAGAAGCCCACCCCCTATTTATTCGTCTTTCATAAATATCCTCTTTAGGTAGATACTGGTAAAAACAAGGAGAACTTATATTAACAAAAGCTTCTCTATCCCATGATCGACTACAATCTCCAAAAGAGTTTCGGTCTCTGGATACCGTTCTCCATCCAATTCTTGTAATTCTTTTACTGTTAGGGTATGTTCTTGTGAGAAGCGGGTAGTCTTGATTATAAAATTGACCTCTGTCCTGACGGAAGAGATATTCTTCTGTTCCATCAGAAAAAAATAATTTAATCCATTTTAGTCCATTACTATTAGAGCCACATCCTGATGGTCCTCTACCTATATAACCGTCTACTGTTATTGTATATTGCTGAGCCCAATTAAAAAAAGGGAAAAGCAAAATGAGAATGAGTATTATTCTTTTCATAACTAAGCCTGTTTAGTATACTACCTCAATTTTTTTGATAGGTGATTTAGCCCCCGAAGCATAAACCGCCTGAATCATATAGTTATACTTAGTATTTATTTTTAAGTTTCTATCTGTGTACTTATCTTCATCTTTTTCGAAAACTTTATATAGTGTCGGTTTAAGATCTTCTTCACTTTTATAAAGTCTATACTCTGAAATATTATTTTCCTTATATCTCCAGTTAATTGAGATATATCTTTCTTCTCTATTTACCGTTGCATTAAATTTTTCAATTTCTGGTTTGATGCCATTATCAGGAACTTTAATTGTTAGTGGAGTTATTGGTTCTGACTCTAATCCCGATTCATCTATGGTAATTAAGGTATAGATATAGTTAATCGTAGGTGTTGCTGTAGCATCTTTATAGGTGTTTTCTGGTAAAGTGATTTCTGATATCAGCTGCCAGGGTTCGTCTTTTCCTTTCTCTTTTCTATAAATAGCTGTTTTCCTTGCATCCATACTACTGCTATTAACCCATGTTAAGGTTATGATGCCTTTATCGACTTCAAAAGATTTAAATACAGGTTTAGTCGGCGGAATAACATCTGGTTTTTTAACCTCAAGTATTTCTGAAAACGCACTGGGATTATACCTCTGATCAAAAGCCTGTACCTTGTAATATATCTTGCTATTAAGAGTTTTAATATGTACAGTATCTATAAATGTAGCATTAGGTATAGGCTTAAAGGTAATCTGAGTAAATTCCTCATCACTAAGGTTTGCTTTAAAAACCCTATACCCCATAAAATCTATTTCACTATTCAAATTCCAAGAAAGCTTAACAACTCCTGTAGAATCTATAGTAGCGCTTAATCCTGAAGGTTTTGCCGGTGGTTCTTGGTCATCTAACTGAACCATTTTAGGAAAAGAAACTCTTTTTGAGCCATCTTTTCCTACTGCACTTATGGTAAAATAATTGATGACTTCAAGATTAGAAATAGTAGTTGTTCTAATCTTCTTATCAATATTTTGCTGAACTATTTTATACCCCTCTTTAATATGATTTGATTTATTAATCTCAAAGTGAGATATGGATTCATTCCCCTCAGGAAATTCCCAGCTTATAACTACCTGATTATGAACAAGATTTGCATTAATTATAGCAGGAGTAGTTTCTAGAGGTTTTTGCCCTTTTCCTGATATTACTTCTGAAGGAGGTCCGATCAAACCAAAAGGAGAAATTCCTTTTACTCTATAATAGTAAGTCTTATTATTAACAGGTATTGTATCCAAATAGAACATTCTATCAGTGCTGCGATCTTCCTTTTCATTCAGGTTTACTATTGGCGAATTTTCTAATCTATTGTATGTTTTACCGGCATCATCAGATCTTTCTATAATATAATTATTAAAAGTTCTTTTCAACAGTTCATAATTCCAGGTAAGTTGTACTGTCCTATCTCCAAAAACACCCACAAAATCAATCGGTTTTGGCAATTCTCTATAATCATTGGCTCCCAGAAAGACTCCTCCGAATTTCACCTGCATTTTATCTTCAGGAATTAACGCATATATCTTATATAGATACTTTTCATCCTTTTTAATATCATTATCAACAAAACCTAATCCCGAATGCAAGGCTACTTTAAAATCCTGATCAGCAGCAAATAATGCATACGAAAATCTTTGCTCTAAAGCTTCTGCCTGATTAAGAATACTCAGTAAATCATTACCAGCGTTTTCCATTTCAACTTCAAAGTCATCTCCATACAACGATTGTGCTGCAATTGCAGCATAATCATTATCATCAACTAAACCTTCCCACTCTTCTAAGGGTCTGGGCTTAATCGGTGAGTCATTCAAAGTCTTAATAATCGGAGCTTTAAGTAAAGAATCTCCTTTAGCTATGGTTTCCCTTACTATTTTAAACCCATATTGGTTGGCATATTTCCATGAAGTAGGGGTATTCATTCCCCATCGTAACATGATTGCATCTTGTGTAACAGTACCTATTACCTTAACCTCGGGTTTTTCATCTCCTATGGCCCTTTGCGCATGTATTTCAGTAAAAAATACTATAGCAATAAAACATAATAGTGAACTTAATTTCATTCTCCTTTTCATTATTCGTACAATGGATTATTATACTTGACCTCTTCAATAGCATTTCCTGAAGCCTGTCCAGGTAACAGGTAATTTAATTTAGTTTTATATCTACCTTTCCTCATTAAAGGGAATGGATTGATAATAAGATTCTGATAGGGAACTAATTGTTGCCAGCTTAAATCAGAACTTATAATCTGATATCTCAGATCTTCAAAATCCTGATAATAGTAATGCGTTAGATTATAGCGATAAGGATTGTACTCTCTAATCTCTCCATCAAGACCATTTTCCAGATAGGTTAAATACCATGACATAGGCTCAACACCTTCCTGAGGAGGTACTCCTACACTTTGTGTATCTCTTGTTACTTTTATATCACCTTCAAAAGGGTAATTCTGGTATAACAATGGATAGATATCATTTCTATAATATGCATTATCCATAACAGCGCTAGCTTTAATAAGAGGCTTATTACCTGAATACTTGCTACCTATAAGCTCAACAAGATCAAATGGTTCAAAACTTTCGATTGCAGATAGTAATGTTAAACCATACGGATAAGTAACATGTTCATACAGATCCTTGACCTCATTGTATGCATTCATCTTTTTAGCGAAAGTGGTATAATTACTACTTTCAAAACTATATACTAAAAGCTCTCTTTTCTCTCCATTAATTAAAACATCATCAACCTGCTTAGATCGTATCTCAACCTGATTATCATCAGTATCTCCATCAAGATTTTGAGTAGTATAATTTTCAGAGACATTTTGATTGATATCCTTTTCTCCTGGCACTAAACTTATCTTAATTTCATAATTACTATTGGTAGACATATCCTGAGGTAAGGTATATACTATCTGTTTTTTAGCAGAATCATAAGTAAATGTCTTATTCATTGATCTGCCTGCCGACTCAATTGACATGTTCATCTCCTTTTTCCAGGTAGGAACGGCATCAAAAAGATACGATTGACCTCTTTTAAGGTTGATATATGCTGTACTATATTGATCGATGTAAAAATTCTTCTGTCCTAAAGTAGGATACATAAAATCAATATTTGTCAATGGAATTGACTCAGGTGCTGTACCTGTAACAAAATTTATTTCTTTTGTCTCGATAGCTGTTTGTCCTTCATCCTTAATGATTTGCCATGCACCATCAACAAACTCTTCGAAATGTAATTGTACAAAAGCTTTGATATTACTTTGAGGTGGTAATATTTCGTGTGAATAGAATACAGCTATATCATTACTATTGTTCCACTCAATTTCTCCGACTATTGGGCTTCCATCCTTAGAAACGTCAAACTTATCCAGTATAATCTTATACTTTCTATCTCCGGTATCATCGGGTAATTCAAAAACTTTATTAACCTGAAGGTTAAAAGCGACTTGTGGAGCAGCAAAAACATCCACTTCTGTAGCACCTTCTTTTGGTGACATATCTCCAATAACAACAATACCATCTAATGGGCTACCTCCTACAATTTCACACTTCTTACCAAGTTCAATTTTAAACCTGAACTTTCCTTTTATCAATCCTCCTAACACACGATATCTACCCGCTAAATATCCTCTCAACCATACAGGATTAGGAAGTCTTGCCTGCATTAATACAGCTCCTCCTCCAGCAAAAATGGTGACTTTCTTTTTCTTTCCAAAAAGTTTGAATTTTAATCCTAACTCCCCTTGCAGATATGCATATGCCTGTCCATTTGCATACCAACCATTAATACCTATTGGCTCTGAACTACCTACACAATGGGCTTCTCCATAATCCTTAAGCATAATATCAAAACCTATTCCTGCATCGAAACGCGCGTAGAATATTAAAAACTTAAGATCACCTGTACTCATAGACCAATGGGCACCCATTGCCATTCCTTTACCTGCTTTAAGTTGATTCAGGTCTCTGGTATAATCCAATTTTGATGCATCAACACCCAGCATCTGAGCTACCATAGGCGGAGGCGGAGGACTACCTGGAATATCTTCTCCCGTCATAAAATAACTACGGGTTTCCATTTCTAAAATTGCAATATCCAACTTGGTACCTACGGGATCTTCTGGTGTTCCTATTAAAATATGCCATTTATCAGGACCTACATAAAAATCCATCCAGCCCGCTCTTCCATTTGGACCTATACCTTTTAGGAATCCAAAGTTGATATACAACTCAGAAGTTGCATGAAAAATATCATTTACAAAATCATATTTAATGAATACATTAGCTGCTAATGACCCTTCCGGACTATATGCAGGAATTACAGCATCAGAGCCCTGTGCAACTAAAGCCAGTTTATCCGCAAGACGTTCATAAAAATCATTTGGTATACTTGTAATTAGATTCCCTTCGCCTTTAAAATAAATATCCTGAAGACCTCCGTTACTTCTAAAAGCCATTCCAAACTCTACCGTAGCATTAAATAGTTCTTCAGAATTCTGAGTGATAATGCCCATTGTAGCTTTCATCCCAAAACTATTTTGAGCATAGGGCTCGTAAACAACACCCGAGGCGGATGTACCTATGTTTTGATATGCACCATTTTGACTTCTATCAACGCCTGCCATTTTCATCCTATTGTAGAATCCACCGCCAAAAGAATTTATCGCAAAACCTGTAAAAATCGGGATTGGAGTAGGAAGAGTAACCTGACCATCTGCAAACCAATATCTAAATTCGTCAGTACGTCCAAATAAGGCCTTCACTTCTACTTCAAGGCTCATACCTTTTGTAAATTTAGCTCCTACTGCCCCTGCAAAACCCTTACCATAGGTAGGATCTTCATCAAAAATAAATATGGCTCCTTTAAGTTCAAGACCTGCAACTTCCATCTCCACGAAGACACGTTCCAGATCAATACCATCATATTTCCAGCGATCCTTTCCTCCTTCGTCTCTTAGCTCTCCCTTGATAGCAAGCTTAGCTCCCCCTCCATTTCCTCCATCATTCTCTGATGTCAGATTAATGTTAAAATCAAAAATGAGCTCTGCTCTCGTGTCTGAAGGGGTCCTTAAGCCTATTTCGTTAATGGTCACCGGAAAATTGGCCAGACTCATCTTGCCACGATAACCAAAATAATCCACTGAAAATTTAGGTGATTCAGTCTGGAGTAGCATATTCTCGAATACAATACCCTTAAAATCAACCGTGTCATCATTAGATGATGAGTCTCTACTTAATCCGCTTTGTATGCTAACCGAACCATTCAGGTTTGCTTTAGGTTTAAATACATCATCTTCAACCTTCATTTCTATAAAGGAATCCTCAGTTAGTTTTACTTTTGCATTCCAAACATCAAAATTAATCTCATCTGTACCTGTAACTCTAAAACTATATGCATCCGGCTGAATTATAGCATCATATTTTAAACGATCTACTTGTGAAACAGGAAGCAACAGTTCCCCACTAAACTCTCCTGCTTTTAACGTATTTGTTTCAATATCAATTAAAAAACGATCTAAAGAGAATTGCCATTTAGAGGCTGAACCCTCATCAATAGATAGTACATTTTCTCCTAAAAACCTACCGGTAACTCCCTGATCATCAATAATCAAATTTGATGCTCCAAATGTTATTCGTTTGTCATCTCCAGCCTTTCTAAACTCTTTAGGTAATAAAACTTCTAAGGTATTTATATACACCCCTCTCCACAGGTTTTGATCAGCACTATAATACTTGGACAAATATTCCTGAGGCATTGCCTGATCATTTCGAAGGTCACTAAAATCAAACACAGCTGTATTTAATTTGAATGTAGTTCCTTCCAATCCTTTAATACCAAACTCCGGTAATGTAATATTCACTACGATATCATTCCAATCGCTTACTACTGTTTTAAAGTTTCCTTCAACATATCCTAAGCGTTCCTTACCATTTTCATCCACAGGATAAAGTAAACCATTCGAAAATTTAACATCAGCATCAATCCCCAGCTCCTTAAATCCACCACAATCAATTGTAGCGTAGGTTTTAGGTTCATCGAAACTACCATTTAGGGTCAGAATAGCTTTGCCATTATTAATGTTAAGCCTGAATTGAGAAATAAGATTCAATTTGGCATCTCCGATGATTCCTCCCTCATGAGATAATTTAATATCATTAGCACCCAATATGAGTGTTCCTTTTGGGGTTTCTACTTTCAGAAAAGCGATAAGTTCTGTATAGGCAGGTTTAAAAACAGCCTTAGCAATACCCACAGTATATTTTACATTGCTTAATTCTAAAGGCCTTATTGCTACCGGTAACTGGCCCAGACTTTCATCTGTTAAGAGGTCTATGTAGTTTTGAGTTTCTTCAATACGGCTAAATACATTAGCTGCCATTTCCTCCCACTCTTTATTGGCCAAAGCCTCTGGAGTATCATATACAAAACCTACTTCGTTAGAATATTGTTTATTATTTGAAATGATCTCCGGTGTATCATACTTTTCCAGAGATTTAAAATTTCTAAGTGTCTTCGCTGATGGTATAACCATACCCTTTTTAGCAGATGAGTTATTTAGGGTATCCTTAGTTTTATCAATACCCAGGTACACTTCGCTATTTACAGAAGAAAAGCTTACAAAAACGCAAAGAAAAGTAAGTGAAATGGTTAGTAAGAGTTTGTTCATAGGCTTGGGTGAAAATAAGTTTGCAAAGCTATAAAAATTAACAAATACTTAAGAATTTTTATATGGTACAATATTAGTTATTAAGATTTTATATTTTATCACGGTTTTCGGGGGTTTTGATTTGAATCATTTTTTAAGTTTTGAAATCGCCAGATCCCGGATATTGTACATTTCCATTTATCCATTCCTTTTTCTCCGAAACTAAAAACAGTGAGATACTTCTCTTTGCATTCGGTACATGAATGAACGTAATACAGCGTTGGCAGGCTATCTACTAAGTACTTTCCTAAGTGATCATATAATTTTGAAGCCCGATCAGCGATTTCTTTTTTAGTAATTACATATTCTGAGAGATGCTTATTTTCATATAAGGATGAAAATGAAAAACCTGTCCTAAATGGAATAATTTGAAATTGATTTTCTTTTAGACATTTTATACAACTAAAACTTGTTTCTATTCTCTGGTTAGCCTCTTGAAGAAAAAATTCACTTTTTTGAAGCTCCACTTTATCCAGC
>NZVW01000126.1 GCA_002697475.1 Aquimarina sp.
AAATTGTAATCGCGTTGAGTACGCTTCTTCCTTGGTTTTTCTGAGTCTCTCATAAATAAGTCAATTTTATGTCAACTTATATCAGGACGAGACACTGTATAGAATATAAAAAGCTGCCTAATCGGCAGCTTTTTTTGCTATTTGTTTAGTGATTACCTGTATTAAATCTTCTTGCTGAAATGGTTTAGCGATATAATCATCCATACCTGAGCGTAAACATTTGTCTCTTTCTTTTTCACTTTTTTGCGCAGTAAACGCAATAATAGGTACTTCAGAAATAATCTTATCTCCATAGGTATTACGGATCTTATGCGTAATTTGATAACCATCCATACCTGGTAGATTGAGATCCATCAAAATGGCATCATAAGTACGTTTTTCAATATATTTTAAAGCATCCTGCCCATTCATGACTACATCTACAAAAAACCTACCATGAGTGATCAAAATTTTCATCATTAAAAATTGAGTAGATTCTTGATCTTCAACTACTAAAATTCTGAATTTTTGTTTTTGCTCAGGGAGCGTATATTTTTTCTTTTTTCTATCCGGGGAGGAACTTTTGGTAAGTTCAAAAGTAAAAGGCAGTTTGACCATAAAACTACTACCTTTTTCGACTTCACTTATGACCTTAATTTCACCTCCTAATGAATCCACTAGACTTTGCACTATGGCCAGGCCTAAACCAGTTCCTGAGATATTTTTATTTTGATTAAACCTTGTAAATCTATCAAATAAGAAAGGTATATCCTCTTCAATAATACCTATTCCGGTATCCTTTACTGTGATAGTAATATTGGTTTTATTAGATCTTTTAAAGTTCTTTTCAATATTTAATGCTACTTCTCCTTTTTCAGTAAATTTAAATGCGTTGCTTAGCAGATTATTGATAATCTGATAAACCCTAACTTTGTCACCTATTAAAAATGGTTCTATGGATTCGTCAAATTTCACCCTGAATTCTAAACCTCTTTTGTCGGCAACTTTACCGTAGGATTCTTCAAAACCTCTAATTAATTGATGTAGGGAAAATTTTTCCTCAATAATTTTAAGACCCCCGGATTCAATCTTAGAGATATCAATCATCTCATCAATTAGCGTATTAAGATGCAGACAATCTCTTTTTATAATACGTACTAACTCCTCTTGTTCAAATGCTAAATTTGTTTTTTCTAATACCTCTACGAATCCAAGCATGCTAGTCAGCGGAGTCCTAATCTCGTGATTGATATTAGCAATAAAATTATTTTTGAACTCTTCTTTTTCAAGTAAGTATTTGTTCTTCAATTCTAATTCTTTAGCCAGTAGAACAGATTCATTTTTTACCTGAGCGACTTTATTCAGACTTTTATATTTTTCTGTGTAATCAAAGATGATAATATCTGGTTGATCAGACTTGAAAGTAATATGTAAGTCACAAATTTTATTATTATTCCCTTCCTCAATATGCACACAGGGAAAATCAAGAGCTTCATCTTTAGGAATGACACCATAGTCCATGTCACGTAAAATCTCAAAAAATGGATGAGCATCGAAGATAGAGGAGTTAACGGGCCAGGAAAACAACTTTTTGTCAGAGCTAAGTATTGTTCCGTCTTTATGAATATTTAGGCTCTGGAAAACAGGGTTGAAATCTTTGTTTTTTACTGCCATAATTATTTTGTTAAATCTACAGCCAGATTATTGAAAAAATCTAGAACATTCTTATCTGTTTTTGCACTGGTCAAGGCATCAACAGGTATATCCTGATCTTTAAGTTGTTGTGTAACCTCTTTTTTGTTAACCAAATCCAGTTTGTTTCCCAAAACTTTGAAAATGACCTTAGGATATTCTTTTTTAAGATACTTCATATCACTTATAATGGTACCATATGTTTCTGGTCTGGAGAGATCAAAAACATAAACCATACTGTGCGAGCCTAGAAGATAAGATTTACGAGTGTCCTGTACGTTATCAGAATGCCCTTCCGTATCCCAGATTACCATAGATAGTTCTCTGCCATCTGGTAGGGGAACACTTTTTTTCTTTATCTGCACTCCAAGTGTAACTTTATAATCCTCAGAAAATTCGTTATCCACAAAGCGCCTGAAAAGTGATGTTTTTCCCACTCCAAAGGGACCTAAAAGCACTACTTTTTTAGACAATATCATCTTGAAAATATTTTTTTAATTTTTTTGTAAATAATTCACTGTTTTCCAGATCCTGTCTGGATATATGTTTTTTTGCAAATTCTATGATCTGATCTTCCAGAACTTCTTTAAACATAATAGAATATGCACCGGATATAACGGCAGCGATATAATAGGAATAAAAGTTTTGTATATGGATGGTGTATAGCTCATATTCTATCTTTTCCAGATCCTGATCTCCTCCCTCAAAGGCATCTTCAACAAAGCTCTTAATTGCAGTTAACATACCGGCGATCATCTCTTTATCAATTGCTCCTTCAGATAATGGGCTATAGTCTGCTATGAGTATTCCTGAATTTTTTTCTATAACAAACATTTGTATCAAACGTGGTTTACCGTATTCACTTAAGGCCAGATCCCCAGAACTGATACCTTGTGCCAGGGCCTTGTTTTTACGAAACCAATTTTTAAACGAAAATGCTTTTTTAGTTTGACGAGTAATATTATCACTTAAAATTTTCATTTCGTGCGCTATATATCTTTTTATCATTTTACCAATGATCGGATATAAAGCTTCAACCACAGCATCCTGAGAATTTTTAATTTCGGTTTTCAGAGCTTCAGTAATAGTAGGGCCGAGAGTTTTAGGGATTTCTTCTATAAACTCATCGAGGCGATCATCAATAATTGGGTCAACCTTATTCGAAAGTTCTTGTTTCTGATTTACAATTTTATGAAGTTCCTCTACTTTTTTAGCAATAGATTCAGCGAACTCCTTTTCTTCAGTCAAAAGAAGTTCCTTAAGAATTTTTAGTTTATCCTGTTGCTCCATTGCTTTCTGCAAAGATTAAAGATTACTTGTCTTTAATTTTTTCGCCTAATGAAATCAATAGCTCTCCTAGAGATTTTTTATCTACCTTCTTAGACTCAAGCAGGTCTGCTTTATCATTAAGACTGTCTTCGAGTTCAGTAATTCTTATATTAAGGTCTGTGCTGAGATTGTCTATGGCTTGAAGAAGTTCTTTTCTGGTATCCTCAATCAATTCTTCTAGCTCTACTTTTTTAGAGAGAATATCTTTTTTAACCTGATCAAATTCAGAATTATACGCAGCAATATTATCTCCAAAGATAAGGTTTTTAATTGCCTCAATTTTTGAAGAAGGATCGTTATTTGTTTGTTCTTCTACAGCTTTATTCTCTTTAGCCATAATGATGAGTTTACATGTTAGTTGTTGGTGATAAGTGTAAATTTAACATAATTAGGCTGAATACTGCAATTGATAGACTATAATATTACATTCATTCTATCATTCTATGAGCTATAAAGTAGGTTTATGAATTTTTCATAAACTCTTCTACTTTTTCTACCATATTTTTGCTTCCGCAGATAAAAGGAATTCGCTGGTGCAATTCTGTTGGCTTTATGTCCATAATTCTTTGGAAACCGTCACTAGCCTTACCACCAGCCTGTTCTGCAATGAAGGCCATAGGATTACACTCATACAAAAGTCTTAGTTTACCATTAGGGTAGTTGGATATACCGGGATAGATATAAACTCCACCTTTGATCATATTTCTGTGTATATCGCTAACCAATGAACCAATATATCTAGAGGTATAAGGTCTGTCTTCTTTTTCTTCCTGGCAGTATTTTATATAATTTTTTATACCCTGAGGGAAATGAACATAATTACCCTCGTTTACAGAATAGATTTTACCGTCTTTAGGGAACTTCATATTAGGATGAGATAGATAATACGTTCCTAAGGCAGGGTTAAGTGTAAAACCGTTTACTCCATGACCAGTGGTGTATACAAGCATTGTTGAAGTACCATAAATAATATAACCCGCAGCAACCTGCAGATTGCCAGGTTGAAGAAAATCCTCAATAGTAACAGGGGTTCCTACGGGAGTTACTCTTCTATATACTGAAAATATAGTACCTACGGATACATTAACGTCTATATTAGAACTACCATCAAGCGGGTCGATCAGCACAACGTACTTATTTTTATGATCGTTTTTTTGACCTTCAATAGTAATGTAATCATCATTTTCTTCAGAGGCAATACCGCAGACGATTTCTCTGTTCGTTAGGGTTTTGATAAAGGTTTCATTGGCAAACACATCTAATTTCTGTTGATCTTCTCCTTGAATATTGGTATCTCCCGCGGCACCGGTAATATCCACTAGACCTGCTTTATTTACCTCGTGATTAACCATTTTAGCAGCCAACCTTATTGAATTGATTAGTCTTGATAGTTCTCCACTAGCATAGGGAAAATCTGTTTGATTCTCTATAATAAATTCTCCTAAGGTTTGATTTTTTTTTGTCATAGCTGCTTACTTTTACGAGTGCAAAAATATTATTTTTTAATGAACTATAACGTTTGAGGCTGGTCAAATTAATGTTTGATTTCTAATATTTGAAGGATGCTTTTAAATCCTTAAGATAATCCGTCATAATAGGGGTCTTATAATCTTAATTTTATAGTTTTGATAAAATTTCGTTTTATGAGTTTTATGGTTAGAAAGGCAGAGCGTCAGGATATGCCTCAGGTTTTGGATCTAATAAAGGAATTGGCGGTTTTTGAAAAAGAACCAGATGCGGTTGAGGTTACTGTAGAAGATCTTGAAAAAGAAGGGTATGGAAATAATCCTTTGTTTCACTGTTTTGTGGCAGAACTTGATGAAAAAATTGTAGGTATAGCATTAGTGTACTATCGTTTCTCTACTTGGAAGGGTAGAACTATACATCTCGAAGATCTTATCGTTAGTGAATCCCATCGAGGTACTGGTATTGGCATGGCCTTGTATAAAAAGGTAATGGAATTTGCAGATGACAACAAAGTAAAGAGAGTAGAGTGGAATGTTTTAGACTGGAACACCAATGCAATTGAGTTTTATGAAAATACAGGAGCTCATATATTGGATGATTGGAGGGTCGTACAGATGAGTAAGGAAGGATTAGATAACTTTGTTAATAAATATCTCTAGCCTGATGAAGGTATTTAAATTTGGTGGAGCATCAGTTAAAAATGCAGAAGGTGTAACGAATGTTTTCAAGATTCTTGAATCTTTCAAAAATTCTAAATTACTTGTTGTTATATCGGCTATGGGAAAAACTACAAACGCTCTAGAGAGAATTGTTGACCTTTATTTTGCCAAGGATAACGCTCTTAATCAAGATATTGACGCATTAAAAAGATTTCATGTAGATATAGCCTCTGATATTTTTCCTAATCATCACGATGTTTTTGAGTCAATTCAAGGCATTATCGATGACTTATTGGCTACGCTAAAAAGGAATAAATCTACTCAATACGATTTTGTTTATGACCAGATTGTAAGTTATGGAGAATTGTTATCTACAACTATAGTAAGTGCATATCTTAATCAAAACGGTTTGCAAAATATATATGTTGATGCCAGAGAATTTATAAAAACAGATACCACACACAGAGATGCTAAGGTAGATTGGGAAACAACACAAAGTTTGATAAAAAACAATTTGCCGGAGCATAATCTCATTATTACACAAGGATTTATTGGATCTGATGCTAACAATTTTACGACGACATTAGGCCGAGAGGGTAGTGATTATTCAGCAGGTATTTTTGCTTATTGCTTAAACGCAGAGAGTGTAAGTATTTGGAAAGATGTTCCGGGAGTTTTGAATGCGGATCCCAGAGTATTTGAAGAAACTCAATTATTGCATCATATTTCTTATGGAGAAGCAATAGAACTGGCCTTTTATGGAGCATCGGTTATTCATCCTAAAACTTTACAGCCATTACAACGTAAAGAAATACCTCTGTTTGTAAAATCCTTTCAAAATCCTGAAGAAGAAGGGACTTCAGTAAAAAAAGGACAACCTCTTGATCCCTATATTCCTTGTTTTATAGTTAAGAAAAATCAAATCTTACTTTCTCTTTCTTCTTTGGACTTTTCATTTATTGTAGAAGATAACATAAGTCAAATCTTTTCATTGTTTCATCAGTATCAGATCAAAGTTGATTTAATACAAAATTCTGCAATTAGCTTTTCAGTTTGTCTTGATGACCGTTTTAATCATTTTGAAAAACTACTCCCTGAATTAAAGGCAAAATTTAAGATATCATACAATCAAAACGTGGATTTATATACTATTAGGCATTTTAACGAATTAGCGATTAAACAATTAGAAAAGGACAAAGACGTCTTTTTGAAGCAGATTACTAGAGAAACCTGTCAGATTGTGGGTAGATATAGAAAAAACTAACAAAAGTATTTTCCTATATTTGCAGTTAGCACAAAAAATAATTAATGCCTATAGTAACATCAAAACAGGTAGCCAAAGGTTTAAATCTGGATAAGCTAGGTTTTATAGGAACCTTTATTGGTTGGATTATAGTAAAGGTTACCCGTCTTTCAAAAGCGAATCGTCAGTATGATAAATTAAGTCATCTTGAAGGACTTGATTTTCTTAATGGTATACTCCATGACTTTGGAGTCAAGTTTGAAATTCCTGAAGAGGATTTAAAAAGATTACCAAAGGATGGAGCATTTATTACATTATCCAATCATCCATTGGGAGGACTTGATGGTGTTTTGTTATTAAAGTTATTGTTGGAGCATAGATCCGATTATAAGATCATCGCTAATTTTTTACTTCATAAACTTGTGCCTCTTAAACCTTATGTAATGCCTGTAAATCCTTTTGAAGATCGTAAGGAGGTACAGTCCAGCTATCAAGGTGTTAAACAGGCGTTAGAGCATTTAAAAGAAGGGAAACCTTTAGGAATATTTCCTGCAGGAGAAGTTTCTACAAGGAAAGAAGGAAAAAATTATGTGGATAAAGCTTGGGAGCCAGGCGCAATGCGACTGGTAAAAAAGGCGAAGGTACCTGTTATTCCTATATATTTTCATGCCAGAAATAGTAGATTATTTTATCAACTAGCCTCCGTACATGATTCACTAAGAACAGCAAAATTGCCTAGTGAATTATTTACCCAAAGTAATAGAACCATAAAAGTAAGAATAGGAAACCCTGTTTCTGTAAAGGATCAGGAAGAGCATACAGATCTTGAAGATTTTACAAATTTTCTAAGGACTAAAACATATATGCTTGCTAATCCTTTTGAGAAAAAAAGTTTAAGAGAATCTATACCTCATAATCTTAAGTTACCAAAGTCCCCTAAAAGAATTGCGGGTATGGGTAACCAGGAACTCGTAGAGTCTGAGTTAGAATATTGCCGTGAGAATGATAAAAGGCTTTTGATTAGTAAGAACTATGAAGTATTTCTTGCTAAGCGAAAGTTTATACCTACCATTGTTAGTGAGATAGGAAGATTAAGGGAAATTACATTTAGAGAGATAGGAGAGGGTACAAATAACTCCACAGATCTGGATAGTTTTGATGATTACTATCATCATATGTTTCTTTGGGATAATGAGGCTAAGAAATTGGCTGGAGCGTATAGAATGGGTATGGGTTCAGAAATATATGCCAAATATGGAATAAATGGATTTTATCTTCAGGATTTGTTTCGTTTTGAGCCTGAATTGCATAAGATGATGAGTCAATCCATAGAGATGGGTAGAGCATTTATTATCAAAGAGTATCAGCAACGACCTATGCCGTTATTTTTGTTATGGAAAGGTATTGTTCATTGTACTCTTCGTTTTCCGGAGCATAAATACCTTATAGGCGGAGTTAGTATCAGTAATAAATTCAGCAACTTTTCTAAGTCATTAATGATTGAATTTATGAAATCTCATTACTATGACCCTTATGTAGCCCAATATGTAAGGCCTAAAAAGGAATTTAAGGTTAAACTAAAGGATGCGGATAAGGATTTTGTATTTGATGAAAGTAAAAGTGATCTGGTAAAATTTGATAAAATCATTGATGAAATCGAACCGGGAAGTCTTCGGATTCCGGTTTTAATTAAAAAGTATATCAAACAAAATGCAAAGGTGGTAGCATTTAATGTGGACCCTTTATTCAATAACGCCGTTGACGGTTTGATGTATATCAGGATTGCAGATTTACCTGAAAGTACAGTTAAACCTGTTATGGAGGAATTTCAGGCGGAATTGGAACAGAAATATTTTAAAAACGGAGATAAATAATCTGAGAATTATCCCCGTTTCTAAGAATAATGTTATTGTATTTCTTGGATAAGGTTTTTACAATACTCCTTAATTTGATTTCTGGTTTTGGTAAAAGCAGCGTGAATTTCTTCTTCAGTACCTTCTACTTTTGAAGGATCAAAAAAGTTATAGTGCAATCTCTCTGCCTTACCAGGAAAGAATGGACATCTTTCATTAGCATTATCACAAACCGTTAATATATAATCAAAAGGGATGTTAAGATACTCTTCCAGGTTATTTGAAGTATGGTTAGATATGTCAATACCGTCTTCTTGCATTATGGCAATAGCCTTAGGATTTACTCCGTGAGTTTCCACACCGGCACTATAGATACTTGCTTTTCCACGTGTGAAATGTTCTAAATAACCGTGTGCCATTTGACTTCTGCAAGAGTTGCCTGTACATAAAACTAAGATATTCATTGTTTAAGTTTAATTGGTTAAAATATTTTTTTACTTCTTTTTTCCATTATAATATTGTCATACCATTGCCCATTGAGCTCGCCAATTTTTTCACGATAACCTATTTCACGAAAGCCTACTTTTTTGTGCAAAGCTATACTACTGGTGTTGTTACTAAATATACCTGACTGTAAGGTCCAAAAACCTTCTTCTTCGCTTTTGGTTACTAAATGTTCTAATAGATAAGTTCCTATGCCTAAACCTTTAAGCTCAGGATCTACATAGACACTTACTTCTGCAACACCGCGATAGACATATCTGGATGAGACCCGAGACAATGCAGCCCAGCCCACAATTTTATTATCCATTACAGCTTTAAACCTACAACAATCTAAATGGACGGAATCCCAAGTCTCCCAATCAGGAACTTTGGTTTCAAAAGTAGCTATACCTGTAGCTATTCCTTTTCTGTAAATTTCAGCGATTTTATCCCAATCCTCTTTGCTAAAATTTTGTATGGTTATCATGAAAACCTCGTCAGTTTAAATGAGTTTAGCAGCATCCGCTTTCCGGAGCACAGCAAGCAGAGGTTTCAGCATCAGATTCTACTGTGATACCACAGGTTTCTTTAGCCTTACAGTCGGTTGGGTTCACGGATAGGTTGATGATTAGATTTGAGTCTTTTACCTCATAATCCGTAATATGTAATTGGGTAGTGTGAAACCTGCTATTTCCGTATTCAATACGAGCTGTTGCATCAAGGTCGTAAGGTTTCATTTGCCCTACTTTTTTTAGAATTCCCAGCGCTTTATAGGCACTCATATATGCAGTTTTTCCAATTTCTGAAGGACTTTCCCATAGTTGAATAATGGTCTCATTCCAAGAATCTGTACCTGAGCCACAATCCACAGAATCGATTTTAATATGTTTAACTTCAGTAATATGGTAATTTGCTCCTACTAATAACCCAGGAGCGTATTGGAATAGTAATGATTTACCTTGATGATTCTTTAATAAATCTAAAAATTGAGATGTTTTCATAGTGGTATAATGTTATGAACAACAATTTGTTTTTGTTGTATTAAAAAATTTGTTTAAATCCATTTGAATAGCATTCCATCGATCTACATCAATACAATAGCAGAGCTTTTTACCTTCTATTTCTCCTTTTAGTAATCCAAGACTTTTTAGCTCTTTGAGATGTTGAGAAATTGTGGCCTGTGCTAAGCCTATTTCTTCTACAAGATCATTGCAGATACAACTCTCCTGATTGCTTATATATTGTAGAATGGCTATTCTGGCAGGGTGTCCCAGAATTTTAAAAATTTGAGCCAACTCATTCTGCTTTTCATTAAATATCTGACTTTTAGTGACTCCCATATTATTGGTTTTTAATCATAAATTTTTCTCCTAATGTTAGCACTGTTTTCAATAGTTCGTTAATTTCCTTTTGTGATGTAAAAGGATTCATTAGGGTAACTCTTAAATAATTCTTGCTTTGAAGTAAGGTTTGTACAATATAGAATCGACCATCTTCAAGAATTGCTTTACGGATTTGTTGGTTTATTTTATTGATCTCATCATGATGGAGATCTGGATGTACATATCTAAAACAAACAATATTTGCATCAGGTTTTAGAAAACTTTCAAGATGGGCTTCATCTTCGACCATTTCATAGAATACTTGTCCCAGGTCATACAGAGTATCCACATATTCTTCAAAAATTGAGTCTCCATATGCTTGCTTGACTAAATAAAATTGAATACTCATCATGCTTTTAGTACATTCAAATGTTCTTTTAGCATAATTATACCATTCTTCATCCTCAGAATTTTCCCATAGATATTGAGCTTTTTGGCTAAAAGTTTGATAGGAATGGATTTTATTTTTGAATGCTAAAAATGTCATAATGGATGGCATCATCATCATTTTGTGACCATCAATAACCACTGAGTCAGCTTTTTCTATTCCTTTAGCTAAGCTTTTATATTTTTTACTATATACGACAGCCCCACCGTGTGCTCCATCTACGTGAAACCATAGGTTAAATTTTGAGCAAAAGGACGCAATTTCATCTAATTTATCGTAGATACCTGTTGAGGTAGTTGGAGCACTACCAATTACAGCAATAACCTGTAACCCATTTTCAGTAGCTTTTTCATAGTAGGATTCTAACAAATCAATCCGCATACGGTAATGTTTGTCAACCGGGATTTTAATTATTCCTGAAGTTCCCATCCCCATAATGCGTGCTGCTCTGTCAATACAATAATGAGCTTCTTCTGATACCATAACAGCAAGTTTTTTGTTACTGCCATCTTCCCACACATCTTCTTTAACCATTTGCCTTCTAGCAGCCAAAAGAGCTGTAAGGTTGGCTAAAGTCCCTCCTGAGGTTAAAAAACCATCGGCATTAGCATCGTAGCCTATCTTATTGCAGATATCCTGCAGTATCAGTTTTTCTATAGCAGATGAAGCTGTACCCATTTCATATACTGCCATACCATTATTTAAGTAGGAACTCATTAGTCCTGCCAATGCTGCCAGAGGAAGGGTAGGAGCAACCTGATGACCCATATATTTTGGGTTATGAAGGTTGATTGAAGTATTCAGAATAGTTTGTAGTATATCTTTAACCTCATTAGATTGCTCTGATTGATTCTGCCAAAAGTCCAATTGATTTTCCGGAGTGTTCCAGTTGAGGGTTTGGCTGGCTGAGTGTTTAGAGTTATTAAGATGAGTACTAAGAAGTTCAATTAGTATATTACCTTGTTCTTTTAACTCTAATGCGCTATATGCTTTTTGAAGGATAGACATATTATTGATTATAATATCGCAATATTACGATAATAAAATGAAATAAAAAAGGTTAAGCCATACATCTTAACCTTATTTTATCTTTTTAGAACCAAGGTTTTTTTCCTACCTGATAAGTTTGATAGAAATCTTCGTCGGATTTAGTTAGATAAATAATTCCTTCTATAAGGCCTATTAAACCTGGGATCCAAACAAAGAAAATACCTATAACAAAACAGGATAATAGATATGCAACGAGTGAAACACCTAGCAGGATAAAGCCCTCTTTTTGATATCCTAAAATAAATTTATGAACACCCAGACTACCCAAAACTATAGCAAGTATACCGGCTAAAATTTTCTTGTTTTCTGTGGACTGGAAAGTTTCTTTAGCATTTTCAGAAAATTCTCTTGCTGTTTCCTTTACAGATCCTGCGGCTTCTTCCGCTCCTTTTTTGAAATCATCTCCAAGGTTGTTTTTTTCTTCGCTCATGTTTAATTGATTTGTTTAAAATTGGTTGGAAGAAAATTACGAAAAATCTTTTTAAAATAATCAGCTTATAAAAAAGCTTTATCGACAGGTTCCCATGGCTCAATTTTATTAGCTTGAGGATTCTAGAGCCGGTAGTATTTTAAAAAAAATAATATTTCAAATGTTTTTCTAACTTTGGGTTTACTTTTTAGCTATAATTACATTAATGAATAAAGAACCTTCTTTAGATGATCTTTTGGCCAATAGAAACCAAGCTTTTGAGAATCTCTATATAAATTTGAAGAGTGAGTTTATAGGCTTTGCCCGAAAGTTCAATCTTAAGGAAGAACATATTATTGATATCTATCAAGAAACATTTATCAGTTTTTATGAAAACTTGCTTAATGGCAAAATAAAGATGTTAACGAGTAGCACAAAAACCTATGTTTTTGGAATCGGAAAATTTAAGATTTATCAATTCTTGAGATCTAATTCAAAATTAAAAATTATTGATGAACCTGTTAATCCAGAGTTATCTTTAGATGAATTAACTCTTACTAACCAAGACTTAGACGAAAAGGAAAAATTAGTAAAAGAAAACTTTAAAAAGTTAAGCAATAAATGTCAGCAAATTCTCGAATTCTACTATTTGCAGGGAAAAACCCTTGCTGATATAAGAGATGATCAGAGTTACGAAAATGTAAATGTAGTAAAGAGTCTAAAGTCGAGATGTCTTAGAAAACTTAGAAATCTTGTAAATGCCTAGTATGAGCAATAAGGAATTAATAGCACTTTATTTTGAAGGAGAACTTAACTCAGAACAAAAAATACGTTTTGAGGAATTGCTTAGGAATGATGAGGATTTCAGAGAAGAGGTTGAATTTGAACAGTCCGTAAAATTAGCTATTATTTCTATAAAAAAGGATAATCTTCGAAATAAGCTTCATAGACTTGAAACACCTAAAGAAAAGAAGAATTATGTTTTCATTGGTATTGCAGCTTCAATAATTATCATAGCAGGAGTTTTTGGTTTATTAAATACTTCTCAGAATTATACTAATGATGAATTATATGCTCAATATTTTGAACCTTATTCAAATATTATCGCTCCATCATCAAGAGGTGATGCGTCAAAAAATGAAATAAACTTAGCATTTAGATATTACGACTCTAAAAACTATAAAATTGCTTCTGAAAAATTTGAAAGCTTATTTGCTTCTACAGGAACTTCCTATTTTTTATTTTATCAGGCAATTAGTGAACTGCTAATCGATAATACTGATACAGCCATAAAACTACTTGAACAGCATAAAAAGTATAATGATCGGTTATCTAATCAAACAGATTGGTATCTTGCCCTAGCTCTTCTCAAGGCGGATCAAACTGATACTGCAAAGAAACTTCTTGCTGAAATTATAGATAATAAATCCTATAATTACGAGTCTGCCAAAGAAATTTTGGAAAAAATGGACTAATTATGTTTACCTTTTTTAAAAACTGTAACTAATAGATGAGAACTAAATTAATTACAGTGATAAATGAAAAGTCTAGAGCATATTCCTACATCTATTTTTTTGTTTTATAGCATGCCCTTAAGGTTTCATAAGTTTTTTAAAACAGATCCTAAAAAGGATGTTCCAATTTTCTGTATTCATTACTGGCGTTAATTTATGTCCTTATACTTAAGAGGTCTTTTTTTAAGTATAAACCTTAAGTCAATACCAAACATTCAATTTTAAAACTTTAAAGTCATGAAAAATAAAATACTATTTTCTTTATTCAATTTATTGCTCATTATTAACTTGGGTAGTTGCAGTAGTGATGATGATAGCTTTAGCCCTAATGTTCCTGAAAATCAAGTTGCGTTTCTTTTATATGATCTAGCAGAAGATTCTTATAGTTATTTTTATAGAGGAGAAATAACTCCACTAACATCTGTAAATGGATCAGTTATCGTTAAAGATATGGTAATGTATAAAGAAGATCTCTATACAGTTGGTTCTCAGAAAATCAATGATATATGGAGTGTCGCTTTATGGAAAAACGGAGTATTAGATACTTCTACACCTGTATATCCTGAGAGATGTTATATAGAAGCTATGGATATTGATAATGATAAAATATTCTTAGCCGGGAGAAGAGTTTTTGCCGATAGAATAGAAGCTGTTTTGTTAAAAGATAATGTTTACCAAGCCTTAGGGATACAAAATGAAAGTACATTTACGAATGACATAAGTGTCGTTAATAATTTACCAGCGATAGCAGGTAGAAAGTCCAGATCCTTTTCAGAAAGTGCAGCGATCGTCTGGGAAAATGACGTCTTAATAGAATTAGAAGATTACACATCCATCAATAGCACAGCGAATTGTGTCCTTAATGATGGCTTAATACCAATATATGGTGGTTATAAAAACGACAACGGTGTTTTTCTTCCTGTTACTTGGGACCGCAATGGTATAATAACTACTTATACGCTACCGGATAACAGTAGTGGTCAAATTGAAAAAATATACAGATTTGAAAATGATGTATATGCCTTGATCAATAGCAATAAGTTGGTGGATGGAAAGCAGCTAAGAAAAATAGAACTTTGGAAAAATGGAATACAACAAGAAGTGCTTGTGGAGGCAACAGATTCCACTGTTAGATCGATATTTTTAGGAGAGATAGGTGGCAAACTTTATTATGCAGCTGGTTCTAACACTAATTTTGTTTTTAAATCGGCAAATGGAGATTATGAAATGCCTGATCAGTTTACAGGAAAAATAATAATTGGTATTACTAATTAGAAAATTTATAAAGTTTATATAAAGCCTTTTATTATGAAACATCTACTCATTTTGCTTATGATTATAGGTTTTTTTAAAAAATCTTATGCTCAGGCTGAACTCTTAAAAAATATCGCATTAGGAATAGAAAGCTCCACTCCAGGAGAATTTATTACAGGTACAGTAAATATAAATACTGTTCCAGGCATAGAACTTAATGGATTTTACTATTTTGCTTTAAATCGCTTTGATGATTACGATACAGGTTTTAGCTTATGGAAGACAGATGGTACAGCCGAAAACACCAGCCACATTAAAAGTTATGGCACTTCTAACAATGGTAATGTCTTTAATAACTTATTTATTGAGCAGTCTATATTGCTTAACGGTTATTTTTATTTTAAAGAAGGTCCATTAGGAGGAAACAATACGAGCAAAATTTGGAGATCAAACGGTACAGAAGCAGGTACAGAAATCATTGTTACAGAAAGTAATCCTCAATCCAGTGAAATGATTTTATTGAATAATAATATCATTTATACTGATTTTACTACAACCTATGGAAGAGAGTTATACATAATTCCTAATGGAATGCCAGTTGCTTCTCCTCAAGTAATAAAGGATATAAGACCAGGAGATAACGGTGGGCAAAATCCAATAGGACTTTCGTCTGATGCACGACAACTCAATATACTAGGAAATTCTATAATTTTTGTTGCCGATGACGGAACTACCGGAGATGAGCTATGGATTACTGACGGTACAGATTCTGGTACTCAACTGATAAAGGGCATTAGACCTAATGGTAGCAGCAACCCTACTGCTTTTATATCCT
>NZVW01000127.1 GCA_002697475.1 Aquimarina sp.
GAGCCGTTTCAATAAACTTTTCTAAAGGAACCTGGACACCAAGATCAATAACCCGGTAGTTATTGCACTGAAGAACAACGCTCACGATATTTTTTCCTATATCATGAACATCTCCCTTAACCGTGGCCATAAGTACTTTACCGGCAGAGCCATTACCTTGTTTTGATTGAGGTGCTTTCTTTTTATGCTCTTCAATATAAGGTAATAAGTAAGCTACTGCTCTTTTCATCACTCTGGCTGATTTTACCACTTGTGGTAAAAACATTTTACCAGAGCCAAAGAGATCTCCAACCACATTCATCCCGGTCATTAAATGTCCTTCAATAACATCAAGTGGTCTATCCGATTTCTTTCTGGCTTCTTCTACGTCCTCAACTATATATTGATCAATACCTTTAACCAACGCTCTTGTAATTCTATTTTGCAATGGTTCTTCTCTCCAGGAGAGATCAACTACTTTTTCTTTTGCAGAACCTTTTACTGTTTCAGCAAAGTCCAATAATCGCTCTGTTGCATCAGACCTTCGATCAAGGATAACGTCTTCAACATGCTCTAATAAATCTTTGGGAATATCATCATAGACTTCAAGCATAGCAGGGTTTACGATACCTATATTCATCCCAGCCTTAATCGCATGATACAGAAAAACAGAATGCATTGCTTCTCTCACCACATCATTACCACGAAAGGAGAACGAAACGTTACTAACACCACCGCTTACACTGCAATATGGTAAGTTTTGTCTAACCCATCTGGTCGCTTCAATAAAATCTATTGCATTTCTTCTATGTTCATCCATCCCTGTGGCTACAGGAAAGATATTGAGATCAAAAATGATATCCTCAGGAGGAAAGTTTACCTGACCTACCAGAATTTCATAAGATCGTTTAGCAATTTCAATTCTACGATCATAATTATCGGCCTGCCCTACTTCATCAAAAGCCATTACAATCACAGCTGCTCCATATCTTTTTATGGCCTTCGCGTGCTTTATAAACTCTTCTTCACCTTCTTTAAGACTAATAGAATTCACAACACATTTACCCTGAACAACCTGTAATCCGGCCTCAATGATTTCCCATTTAGAGCTATCGATCATAATAGGAACTCTGGCAATATCAGGTTCAGAAACGATTAGATTAAGAAACTTGACCATAGCTTCCTTGCCATCAATCAAGCCATCGTCCATATTGATATCAATAATCTGAGCTCCGCCTTCAACCTGATGTCTGGCTATGGAAAGCGCTTCATCAAAGTTTTCTTCTTTTATTAATCGAAGAAATCTACGTGATCCTGCAACATTGGTACGCTCACCAACATTGACAAAGTTAGACTCCGGAGTAATTACTAATGGTTCTAAACCTGACAACTTCATATATCTTACTTCCTTACCACTCATACAACAGCTTTTTTTGAAGTGTTTCTAGGTTTGTATTCTTTAACAAGTTCTGCAATTGCGTTTATATGCTCTGGAGTGGTTCCACAGCATCCTCCTACTATATTTACCAATTGCTTATCCAGATACTCTTTAATCTGAGATGCCATTTGCTCAGGGGTTTCGTCATACTCTCCAAATGCATTGGGTAAGCCCGCATTAGGATGCGCTGAAATAGCAAAATCCGATTTATGTGCTAATACTTCGAGATGTGGTGTAAGTTGATTAGCCCCTAAAGCACAGTTTAAACCTACAGATAATAGAGGGATATGGGAAATAGAAATTAAAAAAGCTTCTGCCGTTTGACCAGACAGCGTCCTTCCACTAGCATCCGTAATTGTACCACTAACCATTACCGGAACATTTATAGATCTTTCATCCTTTACCTCTTCAATAGCAAATAAAGCTGCTTTGGCATTAAGTGTATCAAAAACAGTCTCTACCAATAAAATATCAACCCCTCCATCTAAGAGTGCTTCAACTTGTTGTTTATAAGCGACTTTAAGTTCATTGAAACTAACAGCGCGATATCCCGGATCATTAACATCCGGTGACATGCTAGCAGTTTTATTTGTTGGTCCTATAGAACCGGCAACAAATCTGGGTTTATGTGGCTCTTTATGTGTAAACTCATCGGCTACCTCTTTGGCTATTAAAGCAGACTGATAATTTAGCTCATATACCAACTCTTCCATTTCATAATCTGCCATTGCTATAGTGGTACCAGAAAATGTATTTGTTTCTACAATATCAGCCCCTGCATCAAAGTAAAGTCGGTGAATTTCTTTAATAGCTTCAGGCTGTGTAATACTAAGAAGATCATTATTACCTTGAAGAGGTACAGCCCAATTCATAAAACGCTCTCCCCTGAAATCATCTTCTGTAAACTTATGACGTTGTAGCATGGTCCCCATAGCTCCATCAAGAACCAGAATTCTGCTTTTCAAAATATCTTCTATTTTATCTTTCTCCATTTAGGTATATCAATATATTAGATTTGGAACTAGCCAAAACAATATGTATCAAGAAAGAATATAAGGAAAGTACAGTGACTTTGTATTCATATTATCTTTTCTCTCTAAAGAGATAGAATGTAGCACCTTCTTTATAGCATAAAGGGTTGCTAAGGTTTCTAAGGGTCTATTCCCTCCACCTTTCTTGATAACACATTGTATTTATAAGAACTTAGTGATAATCTATCACTAATGATGCACAAAGTAAAGACATAGTCTTTTGTTATGCAAGTTTCTTATCATTTAAAATAAAACTTAATTCACTGCAACGATAAGTTAAATTTTCAGTTTAATATTAAAAACTACGAAATGGCCTTTCTCAACAAAAGAATCACCTTTATTTCACTCCTTTTGCTCATACCAGTTATCATCTTCTTTTCTCTAACAGGAGACGCGACATTTAGGTATGGGGCTGTTTACCTTCAACCTCAGCTTATTAATGATGCTATTGAAATAGCAAACAAAGATCCTGAGGTCAAAAGTGAATTTGGTGAAATTGCTCCGACTGATATCTTTAGGCTTCTTGAAGGAGAAGTCTATTACCCACAGAGTACTTCTCAGGTTAAATTAACCATAGGCTTAAGAAATACTTTAGATAAAAAAGCAAAATTAGATATTGTGGCTTCCAAAAAAAATGAAATATGGGAATATCACAAAATTACAGTACGAATAAAAAAGCCTGAAAAGAAAAGGATTATAGTATTATAATAAGTCTAAGATTCAGGAGCCAATTCTACTTCAAGCCCGTCCAACTCTGGTGTAATCCGAATTTGACAACCTAATCTGCTATTATCCTCTACATAAAATGCTTCAGCTAACATTAAATCTTCATCATAACTCATTTCCGGTAATTGATGATCAGAAAGCACGTAGCATTGGCAGGATGCACACATAGCCATACCTCCACAAGTACCCTCTACAGGTAGTTCATATGCTTTACAAACCTCCATCAGGTTCATATTCATATCAGTAGGAGCCTGAACTTCATGTATCACTCCTTCTCTGTCTTTAATCTTTATGGTTATATCTGACATGGATACTTATCATTTATAAAAAAACCTCGCAAATATACCGAAAGTTCAGTATTGCATGCGAGGATTCTAATATATGATTTTTATTATATAATAGCTTTTACTACTTCTTTTTTAGCTTCCTTCTTAGTTCCATCAAATCCTTCAACACCTCCAACAGTAGTATATTTCATAACATACTTTTTATCCGGAAATATTCTTTGATATGCACTTTGACACATAATTGCAGCTTCATGAAAACCTGAAAGAATTAATTTTAATTTACCCGGATATGTATTTACATCACCAATAGCATAAATTCCCGGGATATTGGTTTGATAATCGTAAGCATTATTAACTTTAATAGCATTCTTTTCAATTTCTAACCCCCAGTTTCCTATGGGACCTAATTTAGGTGACAGCCCAAAAAGAGGAATAAAATAGTCTGTATCCAATTGAATATCTCCTTTGGTTTTATGCTTAATACCCACTGCGGTAAGATGATCTTCACCTTTCAATTCTTTAACCTCGGCCTCTGTAATTAAATTCACCTTTCCTAATTTTGATAATTCTGCAACTCTATCTACAGAATCTAATGCTCCTCTAAATTCATTTCTTCTATGTACAAGAGAAACCTCACTAGCCACTTCAGCAAGGAAAATTGTCCAGTCCAGAGCAGAGTCACCACCTCCGGCAATTACTACCCTTTTATCTCTGTACACTTCCGGATCTCTAATGATATAAGCTACTCCGTTATCTTCAAATTTTTCGATATTAGGAATAGGAGGTTTACGTGGTTCAAAAGAACCTAATCCACCTGCAATGGCTACTACAGGCGCATTATGTTGTGTACCCTTATTAGTTGTTACTAAAAAAGTATCGTCTTCTAATTTTTCAATAGTTTCTGCACGTTCTCCTAAGGTAAAACCAGGACTAAAAGGTTTAATCTGTTCCATTAAGTTATCCACCAGTTGTCCTGCCATAATCTCAGGAAAACCAGGAATGTCATATATAGGCTTTTTTGGATAAATCTCTGCACATTGTCCACCTGGTTGAGGTAATGCATCTATAAGATGCGTTTTTAATTTTAATAATCCTGCCTCAAACACAGTAAATAAACCTGTTGGTCCTGCTCCGATAATTAAAATATCCGTCTTAATCATGCTCAACTTCTTTTTTCTCTATTAATCCTTTGGTGAATTCATTTAGTGTTTCCACTTTTTGCTCAAAATCACCTTTAATTGTTTTTCTGTATTCATTTAGATTCTTCACTAAGTCATCAATATTTTCCGGGATGACTTCTTCAAAGAACTGTCTTAATCTTTTTGCTGTTGTAGGAGATTTTCCGTTGGTTGAAATAGCAACTTTTACATTTCCTTTAGTCACTATACCTCCCATATAAAAATCACAATATGGTGGATTATCTGCTACATTAACTAATTTACTTTTTTTTCTACAATCCTTATAAACTTTAATATTCACTTCCGGAATATCAGTTGTTGCTATTACAATATGTTTATTTTTTAAATACCGTTTGTGGTACTTTTTTTTAATCATTTTCACCCCAAACTTTTCAGCTAATCGTACTGTATTTTCCCTGTACATAGGAGAAACCATAGTTACTCTGGCATCCGGACTTGATTTCAGTAAAAAGGTAAGTTTTTCTTCAGCTACATTTCCTCCTCCTACTATAAGAACTTCAAGGTTTTTTACTTTTAAAAAAACAGGATATAAATTGTTTCTTTCATCCATTATATTCTCCATCTTTAGCCTTAAGATACAACTTGTTCTTTAATTTTATTCAAAACTTTCGTCACATCCGCTCTTTGTTCCACTACTTCTCCGATAACAATTATTGCCGGAGAGGATAACTTTTGCTCAGCGACAACCTGTTCTATAGTTTCTATTGTTCCAAAACCAAACTGCTCATTTTCAGTAGTCCCGTTTTGAATTATCGCTACAGGAACCTCTCTTTTATTTTGGTCTGCAAAGATACGAACTATTTCACTTAGCTTACCCATACCCATTAAAATTACCACAGTGGCGTTTGATTTTGCTGCCAGGTAAACGTCCTGTGATAATTTATGGGTTTTAGTAGTTCCGGTAATTACCCAGAAGCTTTCTGCACTTCCTCTTTTAGTAAGTGGAATCCCCTGATAAGCGGGTACAGCAAAGGCTGATGAAATCCCCGGAACAACATTACACGTTATATTATAATTACGTACATAATCAATTTCTTCTGCTCCACGTCCAAAAATAAAAGGATCTCCGCCTTTTAATCTTACAACATGTCCTTTAGATTTTGCCCTATCCACAATCAATTCATTAATCTGATCCTGATGATACGCATAGCAACCTTTTCTTTTACCTACAAATATCTTTTCAGCATCCGGAGCATAGCTTAGTAAGGTTTCATTAATCAATGCATCATATAAAATTACATCTGCAGACTGCAATGCTTTTATGGCCTTTAGTGTTATCAAGTCAGGATCTCCCGGGCCGGCTCCAACAACTGTTAACTGTGGTTTTATATTAGTTTTCATCTGTTTCGTATTATTGTTATTTCAACAGTCAGATGGAATTTGCCAATAACTTATCTCTATTGATATTAAGAATCATTATGGCTCATTTCATAATTTCAATTTTTAATGATTTTCAGTTTAAAGTAGTTACCTATAACTGAAAAAAAACCTTACACACTTTCTATGTCCGCCAGTCTAAACTTCTGAACTTTATCTAAAAACTCTTCTGCTTTTTTGATATAATCCAGAGCAAAATCCCGTGTAGGAGCATTTTTCTTAATTTGATAAACCAAGTCAGAAAACGAAGTGTTTAATTCTACTTTTTTAGCATCCACAAACAATTCATCAAATTGACTTATTATTCCTGCATGGGTATTGGTCTTTTTATTTTCAGCAATAAGTAATGCCTTTGCTGAATTAACAAGAGAACTATACGCGTGATAAATTGCATCTGAGTAGATTTTATTATCAAAGGAAAGCCGGGCATTAGCAATTTTTTCTTCACTTTCAAGAAATAAAGTAGCTACCAGATCAATAACTACTCCTGCACACTCACCCACTCCAATTGCCTGAACGTATTTTTCTTCATTGCCCCAATCAATAAAATCCTGAGGAGTTAGATTATCAATGTCTGAGAGATCAGTTAATAAATCATAAAAGTACATCTGACCCTTATCCTTATAGTAATCTACAAACATCTCCCCGTCTGCATTCGCTTCAAAATCATTAAGTATTCTGCGTAGAGCTTCCGGACCTCTTCTACTTGGGATTTTTACTACTTTATCCGCAAAAAGTCCTTTACCATCCCCCAAATTACCTCCTCCCAGTAAAACCTGTAATGCAGGCGCTACCAATTTATCCTTAGTACGTATAGACATTCCCTGAAAACCTATATTAGCCATATTATGCTGACCACAGGCATTCATACACCCACTAATCTTAATCACTAAATCATCCTTATCCAGATATTGCGGATACTCTGTTTTTATAATTCTTTCTAGTTCTTCTGCTATACCTGTACTGCTGGCAATGCCCAGGTTACAAGTATCTGTACCCGGACAAGCAGTAATATCTACAGCTTTATTATAACCTGCAGCTGTAAAACCTATTTTTTTTAATTCCTGATAGAAATATGGTATCAATTCTTCTTTAACATAAGGAATCAATATATTTTGCCTTAGAGAAAGTCTTAATTCCCCGGCTGCATACTGCTCCACTAAATCTGCTAATAATCTGGCTTTATCAGTATAAAAATCTCCTAATAGAACTTTAATTCCGATAGCCAAAAAGCCCTTTTGTTTTTGAGCAACCAGATTTGTCTTTTTCCATAACTCAAAAGCTTCGACATCATCTATAGTTACCTTAGGGATAGAAACAACCTCTGCAGGCTGAGAGACCTCATAGTTTTCAACATCGATATCGACAGTCTTAAAAGGGATAGCTTCTTGCTCATCTTCAACCAACTGCTTAAAAGCGTCTAAGCCTATATCTTTGATAAGGAACTTCATTCTTGCTTTAGCACGACTTTTTCGTTCGCCATGCCTATCAAAAATTCGTAGTACTCCTTCCATTACAGGGATTATTTTATCTGCTGATAAAAAACTATATAACTCGTCTGCATGTCTGGGCTGAGATCCCAGTCCACCTCCTAATAATACTTTAAAACCTCTGATATTGTTCTCAATTTTAGCTATAAAACCAAGATCGTGCATATAGGATAATCCGGTATCCTGATCAGAAGCCGAAAAAGAGACCTTAAACTTACGCCCCATCTCCTGACAGATAGGATTTCTAAGAAAATATTTAAATACCGCATGAGCATAAGGTGATACATCAAAAGGCTCGTTAGGATCAATACCTGCAGTTTCTGAAGCTGTTACATTACGCACAGTATTACCACAGGCCTCTCTTAAGGTAACATCATCCTTTTCCAGCTCTGCCCATAACTCAGGAGTACGGTCCAGATTTACATAATGAATCTGAATATCCTGGCGAGTGGTAATGTGTAATCTTCCGGTCGAATATTCATCAGCCACATCTGAAATACGTCTTAACTGATTAGATTTAACTTTACCGTAAGGAAGCTTAATACGAATCATTTGTACTCCTTCCTGTCTCTGACCATAAACACCACGAGCCAAACGAAGGCTTCGAAATTTCTCTTCATCGATCTTACCCTTATGGAACAGTTCAATTTTATTTGCCAGTTCAATAATGTCTTTTTCGACAACCGGATTTTCTATTTCTGTTCTAAAACTCTGCATTTCCTTTGATGTTTTGGCCCTTCAGAAAAGGACATAGTTATGACTTTTGTGTACTTTTTTTTATCTAAAAAATTCTATTGTTTTTTCTAATAATTTGGTATCAGTTTCTAAACTATAAAACCAACACCTGAGGTGTTATTTGTTTGAGAATCAATTAATATAAATGACCCTGATGATTTATTATTATGGTATTTGTCAAAAGCAAGTGGTTTACTCAACTGTATACTAACCTTTCCTATTTCATTAAGACCAAGACTATTTTTAGAATTATCCTCTCCGGAAAAATCAGTAGCTATAGTACCTTCAATACTTTTTATCTTAGCCAGAATACGACTACTGCCGCTTTGAATAAAATAGTTTGTTCCGGGGTTCAATGACTTGTTATCCATCCAACAAACTGTAGCTGTTAGTTGTTTTTCTATTTGCGGTTTTTCATCGGATTTAACGATCATATCTCCTCTGCTAACATTTACATCATCTTCAAGTGTAATTGTGCAGGAGCTTCCTCTGCCAGCAGTATCAAACTTTTCATCAAAGAAGAAAATTTCTTTTATTCTCGAAGTCGTCAATGAAGGAAGAATAGTTACTTCATCTCCTACTGAAAGATCTCCTCCATACAATTTACCTGCATATCCTCTAAAGTCATGAAATTCATCTTTCTTTGGTCTTATGACAGTTTGTATTGGAAATCTTACCTGAGATTTTTCATAAACATCCTGTGCATCCAATTCTTCAAGATGCTCTAATAATGTCTGCCCTTTATACCAGGAAGTATGTGAGGAACGATCCACTACATTATCTCCCTGTAAAGCACTCACAGGAATAAATGTGATGTTTTGATCTTTAAAATCACTTTTGTCTATCAACTTTTGAAAATCTGATTTCACAGATTCAAAAACTTCTTCCGCATAATCTACCAGATCCATTTTATTGATCGCTACAATGACATCCTTAACTCGCAAGAGATTATTGATAAAAAAGTGTCTGTATGTTTGTTCAACAACACCTTTTCTAGCATCAACCAGGATGATGGAAGCCTGAGAAGTAGATGCACCTGTAACCATATTTCTGGTATACTCTATATGTCCAGGCGTATCTGCTATGATGTAACTTTTTGTTTCTGTTGAAAAATAAATATGAGCCACATCTATTGTAATTCCTTGTTCACGTTCTGCGATTAGCCCATCGGTAGCCAGTGAAAAGTCCAGATAATCAAAACCATTAGCTTTACTTTTAGCTTCTATGGCTTCTAGTTTATCAGTAGTTAAAGACTTCGTATCATAGAGAAGTCTACCAATTAAAGTACTTTTACCGTCATCTACACTACCTGCTGTTGCTATTTTTAATACTTCCATTTTTAATTAATTCTTGGTGATTGACAAATGTTGTTTACTGTTATACGCCAACGAATGGCAATCCTCTAAAAATATCCTTGTTGTTTTCTCTTTTCCATTGCAGCTTCAGATCTTTTATCATCAATTCTGGCACCTCTTTCAGAAATTTTAGAAGATCTGATTTCTGCTACCACTTTTTCAATCGTGCCGGCATCTGATAAAACTGCTGCAGTACAAGACATATCTCCTACAGTTCTAAACCGAACCGTTCTTTCTTCAACAGTTTCACTATCATCTCTATATACTACATTATCTTCAGCAGACCAGATCATACCATCTCGGATGAACGTCTTTCTTTTATGAGCAAAGTATATAGATGGTATTTCAATATTTTCCTTTTCGATATAGCTCCAAACATCCAATTCTGTCCAGTTACTTATTGGAAACACTCTAACATTCTGTCCTAATTCAATTTTCCCGTTAAGATGATCAAACAATTCTGGTCTTTGATTTTTCTCATCCCATTGACCAAAATCATCTCTTACAGAAAAAATTCTTTCTTTAGCCCTTGCTTTTTCTTCATCTCTACGTGCTCCTCCAATGGCTGCATCGAACTTAAATTCTTCAAGAGCATCTAACAGAGTAGTTGTTTGTAAACTATTTCTGCTGGCGTACTTCCCTTTTTCTTCTACAACCTTTCCCTGATCGATCGAATCCTGAACCTTTCTTACGATCAATTCTACTCCTAATTCTTCAACTAGCTTGTCTCTAAATGCTATCGTTTCAGGAAAGTTATGCCCCGTATCTATATGTAAAAGAGGGAAAGGAATCTTTGCCGGATAAAAAGCTTTTTGGGCCAATCTTACCAAAGTAATAGAGTCTTTTCCTCCTGAGAATAATAATACTGGTTTTTCGAATTGTGCAGCTACTTCTCTAAGAATGTAAATAGCTTCACTTTCCAGTGTATTAACCTCTAACTTTTTATGAATAATGGGTTTTTCTATTTTTTCAATAACTTCCATTTATAACTGTATTTTGGAGTGTTTTTAAAATAAATTGATAGGTATCAGTTGGTATGTAATCCGCATTCTCTGTTTTCTAACACTTTTGTAGGATCAAAATATTTAAACTCGTTAGGCAACTTATTTTCTTGCAGATAAATATCAAGTTCCGCATCTGAGTAGTAGTAAAAAGGACTTACCTTAAGCACACCATCTTTACTTAAGCTCAGGATATCCAGAGAATCTCTAAGAGCAGTTTGTCCTTTTCGTAAGTTTGTAAACCAAACGTCAGGCTTAAATTCGCTCATTGCCCTCATAAAAGGTTCCAATTTAACCTGCTCAGTAAAAATCTTATGTCTTGGATCATCAATATCCGGTATCCCCATGATAGCATCTCTATGTGCGACTGTTTGTAGAGGTACATACAATTTTATATTTAGCTTTAACTGCTCCTTCAACAATTCAGCATGCCTGTAGGTATTAGGTGTATTATAACCTGAATCACACCATATTACAGGAATATCATCTAAAGCCCGTACACAAACATTAAGTATCGCAGCTTCATATGGCCTGAAGTTTGTAGTGACAACAGGTCTCTTAGCATTTAATACTGCCCACTGTGCAATTTCTAAAGGGGACTTGTCCCTTAGAGATCTGTTTAAACTTTCTATTTCCTTCTGTGTAAAACTCATTTTTACGCTATATTTTTCTTAATTAAGAAACCAAAAACATTACTTACCCCATTTAATTTTATTCCAGATCCTTTCATGGAAAAAATATAGAATCATCTTTGTTATAAAATCAATCGATGCAATTGATGATGCTAACACTAATTCACCAGTTAATAAATAAGAGACAATCAGCGTATCTAAAGTTCCTATGATTCTCCAGCTAACAGCTTTAGCAACGCTTCGTACCGGACTCTCTGAAGATTTATCATCTGCATAAGAAGTCTTTTTTGTTGCAACTTTGTCTAATATCATTTGGTCTACTATCATTTCTGATTCTTTTTAAACTCTATTATCCTACTAAAACAGTAGAGTATTAAGCAAATGTACTTAGAATTTTTTATTATCCTACTAATCAAGTAGAGAAATAAGTCTATTAAATACACTTTTACGAATAGTTTAACAAAACTCTAGTTAGTTAGTAGATTAATCAATGTAAGCAAGAATTTAATGCGAAATACTTTACAATTTAGTTGAGTATTGAGGTATTTTTCATATATTTTGTAGTAGTATTGTAGCAATAACTCAATGTATTATGAAAAAAATTCATGTTTTAATTCAATTTTTATTCATAGCTACACTTTTTAGTTGTAGTAATGATGATGATGGTACTATCACTGTTGATCAGTCACTAATTCCAGGTACATGGAATGTTACTGCCATACAGTCCAACGATGGAAGGTTTACGGGAACAGTTGAAGGAATACCAGTTAGTGGAAGTTTTACTGCAGCAGGTAAGAACATTACGACTCAGATTGTTTTTGTTGAGGGAACTGAAAATACATTTACCAGTAGTGGAGGATTTACTTTAGAAGTTTCCATTTTAATTCCGCTTCAGGATCCCCTGGTAGTTGAAGAAGATTTTCCTGATTATCTAGGTAATGGTTCCTGGAGGGTAGAAGGAAATAATTTAATACTTACGGTGTCAAGTGAAGAAAGCGCTTACACTGTTACTAATCTTACTTCAATGAATATGTCGTTAGCAGCATCTTTTAACGAAGAAGTTGACTATAATGGCACCATATTCGGCTTAGACGGCACTTTAGAAATTGATCTAAGTAAAAACTAAAAATAAAAAACCCTGATTAAATCAGGGTTTTTTCATTATACTTTATCCAGCGCTTGCTCAATATCCAGGATAATATCATCAATATTTTCAAGCCCTACAGAGCATCTCACCATACCATCTGTAATTCCTACCGCCAATTTATCTTCTTGCACCAACTTGCTATGTGTAGTAGAGGCAGGATGAGTAACTATAGTTCGTGTATCCCCTAAATTTGCTGATAGTGAGCACATCTTTAAACTATTGAAAAATTGTTTTCCTGCTTCAACTCCACCTTTTATCTCAAAAGCCACAATATTGCCTCCTAACCTCATCTGTTTTTTAGCAACTTCATATTGAGGATGTGATTTTAAAAATGGGTACTTAACCCAATTTACTTTATTATGATTTTCTAAAAACTCTGCTAACTGCAGCGCATTAGCACAGTGTTTTTCCGCCCTCACAGCTAATGTCTCTAAACTTTTTGACAATACCCATGCATTAAATGGCGATAAAGCCGGTCCGGTATTTCTGGAAAACAAATAAATCTCTCTGATTAAATCTTCTCTCCCCACAGTCACTCCGCCTAAAACTCTTCCTTGACCATCGATCATCTTTGTTGCTGAATGGATCACAAGATCAGCCCCAAACTTTATTGGGTTTTGAAGATAAGGCGTAGCAAAACAGTTATCTATAACTAATAATAAATTGTATTTTTTTGCTATCGCTGATAAATGTTCTAAATCCAAAACATCTACTCCGGGATTGGTCGGTGATTCCGCATAAAGGATTTTGGTATTGGGTTGAATCAGAGATTCAATTTTTTCTACTTCGTCTACCTTAAAATAACTGGTTTCGATATTCCATTTAGGCAAGTATTTGGTGAATAAGGAATGGGTTGAACCAAAAACTGATCTAGCAGAAACGATATGATCTCCCGCATCCAGTAGTGCAGCAAAAGTTGAAAACACCGCTGCCATACCAGTTGCAAAGGCATAACCTGATTCTGCACCTTCTAAAGCACAAATTTTATCAACAAACTCTGAGGTGTTAGGATTGCTAAAACGACTGTATAAGTTTCGCTCCTTTTCTTCAGCAAATGCTGCTCGCATTTCTTCTGAATCTTCAAAAACAAAACCAGAGGTTAAATATAATGGCACAGAATGTTCTAAAAACTGTGTTTTATCCGTTTGCGTTCTTACCGCTAAGGTTTCAAAATGTTGACTTTCACTACTCATACTTCCTCATTATTAACGACAACTTTATAGGTTATCTTAGCAGTTGGCTCTAATGTTTTAGACACGGAACAATACTTGTCAAATGATAGCTGAGCAGCTCTTTGAGCTTTTTCAGGAACTACATCACCCTCTAAATACACTGTAATAAGTATATCCTTAAATGGTTTAGCTCCATCGATTGGCACTCGTATTCCTTCAACTGTAGCTTCATAAGCTGTTATTTCCTGTCGCTGTTTTTTTAAAATTGAAATAATATCAATTGCACTACAGCCCGCTACTCCCATGAGAACATATTCCATTGGACTGGGAGCCAGATCATGACCTCCTACCTCTGCTTTACTATCAATATAAGTAATATGTCCTCGTTCATTTTTTAATTCAAAATGATAATCGTTATCTAATCTTTTTAGCTGTACTTTCATCTATTTAAAATTTTTATTTATTGGTGCTTCCTGAAAAATTCAGGATCGGGCTTTACGCTGTATCATCAATGAATTGATGGATGCCGCTTCAATCCCTAGCACTTTAACTTTTACTTGCTAATCGTAATATGTCTCCAAAAACGCCTCTCGCTGTAACCGCTGCTCCAGCACCTGCTCCCTGTATCACAATAGGGTGATCTCCGTAGGATTCGGTATAAATTTCAAATATAGAGTCAGAACCTTTTACTTGTCCTAACGAACTACTTTCAGCAACAGAAACTAATTTCACATCAAGATTACCTTTTTCCTGCGATAAATCTCCCCAAAGATCACCTATATACCTTAAAACGTGGCCGGATTCTTGATATTTTTTGAGATCCTCATATACCTCATCTAACTGATCTAAATTTTCCAGAAAATTATGAACCTCTCCATCTCTCAACTTTTCAGGTATGAGGTTATGGATGTTTATATCTTCAAATTCATTACTCAAATCCAATTCTCTGGCTAAAATCAGTAATTTTCTACCTACATCGTTACCACACAAATCTTCTCTGGGATCAGGCTCTGTAAATCCTTTATCAATAGCTTCCCTCAGTACACTGCTAAAAGACCTATTTTCTGCTGAAAATGTATTAAACAAATAACTTAAAGTACCGGAAAACACGCCTTTTATTCTGGTGATATTTTCGCCAGACAAATGAAGTAATTTGATGGTATCAATTAAAGGAAGTCCGGCTCCAACATTGGTTTCATAGAGATACTGTTTTTGATGTTCTTCTAATACAAATCGTAATTTCTTGTAAAAATCGAAACCAAGAGTATTTGCTATCTTATTTGAAGATATAAGATCAAAACCATTTTCAATAAGAGTTACATAATTGTCCGTAAAACTTGTACTCGCTGTATTATCTATAGCAATCAAATTCTCCAAATGATGGTCATTGGCAAATTGAATCACATCTTTAACGGTATAAGAACTCCCCTCAGTAGTAAGCTTCTCATACCAATCCTGGCGTATACCATTTTTAGAAAATAAAACTTTTTTTGAGTTCGCTACGGCAAAAACATTAAGCTTTATTTTCTTTTTAGATTCAATCTGACCCGATGACTCCAAAATCTGGTTTATAAGTGTTCCTCCTACTAATCCGTGTCCAAAAATTGCAATATTGACTTTCTTAGAAATCTCAAATATTTCACCATGGACCACATTAAGCGCTCTATGAAGATCTTTTTTACGTACAACTAAGCTTACATTTTTACCTGTTATCGCATTATTAAAAAGTAGCGGAGTAATCTGGTTTTTTATAAGCGCATTAAAAGGCTGATGAAATGTACTTAGATCCTGACCGATGATAGAAATTACAGAAACGTCTTCATCCACCTCAATAGCACTTACATCATTATTATTAATATCCGCCTCAAACTCTAGTTCCAGAGCTTCCTTAGCCTCTTTTGCTCTTTCTGCATCAACAACAAACCCAATACCTCGCTCTGACGATCCCTGAGCAATAATACTTACACTTATATCTTTATGCGCTAATACCCTAAAAATTCTAGCATCTACTCCTACTTTACCCAGTAATCCACGACCTTTAAAATTGATTAGTGCTTTACGATCTAAAACAGACAAGGATTTAATTCCTTTTTCCGAAGCTTCAGAAGTAATCAATGTTCCGTTATTTCCTTCATCAAAAGTGTTCAAAATCCGCAATGGGATATTTTTTTCCAATAATGGAATTATCGTTTTTGCGTGCAGAATATTTGCACCAAAATAAGCAAGTTCATTAGCCTCACTAAAGGATAATTTTTCAATTTTTCGGGCATCTGCAACTAAATCAGGATTTGCAGTGTAAATACCATCTACGTGCGTAAAATTTTGAAGTTCCTCTGCATCGAGATAATTAGCCAACAGTGACGCTGTATAATTACTTCCATTACGACCTAAAGTTGTAGTCTCTCTTTTAATGTTCGAAGCTATATAGCCCGTAACTACATTGACAGTAGAGCCGTTAAATGTCTTAAAGTGATTAATAACATTTTCTCTGGAAAGTGCATCTAAAGGAAGGGCATTTCCAAATTGCTCATCTGTAACAATCAAATTTCGGCTATCTGTAAAGTTTGCATTTACTCCAATTGCCTTTAAAGCTTCAGTCACCAATTTTGCAGAAATCACTTCCCCTTGAGAGAGAACCTGGTCTTTAATCCTTTTGCTATAATCCCCAAGTAAGGATACTCCTTCTAATAATTTATCCAGTGTATCGAACTCTTCTTTGAAATCCACTTTATCATAAGTAGCCTTTTGATACTCCTTAAAAGCCTCTAATTGATCTTTATAGTATTGATTTTTTGAGGCCTTTTCTAAGATTTCTTCTAATTCATCTGTGCTCTTACCACGTGCAGATAACACCACAGTTATTTTTTCATTTTGATCTGCTTTATTTTTTATGATCTCCAATACTCTGGATAAACCTTCTCCATTAGCTAAAGATTTACCTCCGAATTTTAAAATTTTCATTTCTTTTTCCTTTTAAAACACATTCTTTAATAGCCCTGTCAATTGCTCGAATTCTATTAAAAATGCATCGTGTCCGTGTATCGAATCAATGATACCGTAAGTCACGTTTTTTTTGATTTTTTTTAATGCTTCAAATGTTCTTTGATCCTCATCTGCCGTAAAGAAAATATCAGAGTTCACACTTACAATATGAATTTCTGATTGTATAGCGGACGCGACCTCAGTAAAACTCTTTCCGTTTCTGGTGATATCAATGTTAGTCAGCATATAATTCAATGCTTTATAGGCAGAAAGTGAAAAGCGCTGATTTAATTTATCTCCATGATGCAAAAGCCAGCTTTCTACATTAAACATATCCTTATCTTCATTGTAGGTTCTATCGAATTTCTGTCTAAAAGATTGAGGTGTGCGATACATTAGCATTGCGTGTAATCTGGCGTCATGCACAGGGTTTCTGGAATTGTTTAAAATCTGTTGTTGCACTAAACAATTTGCCTTCAACCAATCTGTGGATTTCCAGTCTGTTGCAATAGGAATTAAGTGCTTGATCATCTGTGGGCAGAAAGCAGCTAGTTCCCAGGCAATGCCTCCGCCTATTGAACCTCCGATAGCAGCATATAATTCTTTTACACCTAAAGCTTCGAGACCTGCTGTGAAGATTCTTGCAATATCTCCAGCATTTAAAAGTGTATGGTCTACTAATAAGTTCTCTTCAACGCCGTCATATCCATTACCCGGAATATTGAATACCAGAACCGTATAATGATTAAGATCAATACACTTGTCTTTTCCTATTAAACCGTTCCACCACCCCCTTTCTCCAATTACTGAAGAGTTTCCGGTTAACGCGTGATTAACCAAAACAATTGGGGCAGTATGTAGCTCCTGACCAAATATTTCATATGACAGTTGTACATTGCTTAGTAGCTCACCACTAAGTGTCTGATAATTATTTACCTCTACTTTTTGAAGCATATGTATTAACTAGTGCTTTTCTTTACTAACTTTTTTATCTATTAAAGCAAAAGCATTTTTGAGGTCTGCCTTTAAATCTTCAATATCTTCAAGACCTACGGATAACCTAATTAGATCCTGAGTAACTCCTATAGATAATTGCTGTTCTTCACTAAGTTGTTGGTGCGTGGTACTCGCCGGATGAATAATGAGAGACTTGGAATCTCCTATATTAGCCAATAGTGAAAATATCTTAGTTTCATCAGCAACCGTTTTTGCCGAATCAAACCCTCCTTTGACACCAAAAGTTACTATTCCGCTCTGCCCCTTAGGCAAGTATTCTTTAGCCAATTCGTAATATGGATCATCTTTAAGACCAGGATATTTCACCCATTCTACTTCATCCTGATCTTTTAACCAATTTGCTAATAACAAGGCATTTTCACTATGCTTTTTAATACGAATGTCCAGAGTTTCCAATCCCTGTAAAATCTGAAATGCATTAAAAGGACTCAATGCCGCACCATGATCTCTCAAACCTTCTATCCTTACCTTAGCAATAAAGGCAGCAGGTCCTAAAGCCTCATGGTAGACCAATCCGTGATATCCCGGAGATGGCTCAGTAAACTCAGGAAACTTTCCACTAGACCAATCAAAACTTCCGGCATCAACAATAGCGCCTCCTAATGATGTACCATTACCACTAATGTATTTAGTTAAGGAATGAATGACAATGTTAGCTCCATAATCTATAGGATTTAATAAAGCAGGCGTAGCCACAGTGTTATCCACTATTAAGGGGACTTTATAGGCTTTTGCTTCCGCTGAAATAGCTTTTAAATCTAATACATCCAGCTTTGGATTACCTAAGGATTCTACGAAGAAAGCTCTTGTATTTTCCTGAACTGCATCTTTAAAATTTTTAGGATCAGAAGGATCTACAAAAGTAGTGGTAATTCCAAATCTGGGTAACGTAACACCTAAAAGATTATATGTTCCTCCATATAAACTACTAGAGGCAACAATATGATCTCCAGCTTTTAACAAGGTTAATAATGTTGTATTGATTGCCGCAGTACCTGAAGCTGTAACTACCGCAGCTATTCCTCCTTCTAACGCAGCAAGACGCTGTTCTAAAACATCGTTGGTAGGGTTATTGAGTCTGGTATAAATAAAACCAGGCTCAGATAAATTAAACAAATTTGCAGCGTGATTTGTATTATCAAAAACATAAGATGTAGTTTGATAAATTGGAACCGCTCGTGTGCCTCCATGAATTGTGACATCGTGTCCTGCGTGCAAAGCTTCTGTAGCAAATTTTTGTGTGCTCATAATTTTCTAATTTAAATTTTAGTTTGAATAAAATTCAAATACATCAAACACCCTTAAAAAGATGTTTATAGAAAATTAAAAAGAAAGGAGACTCCAATTACAGAATGGCAATTGGGTCGAGTTATCTATTCCTAACAATCTTTTTGGATTTCTGGATAGAATTTAGCACCTTCTTTATTTCTAAAGGGTTGCTAAGGTTTCACAGGGTCTATTCCCTCCACCTTTCTTGATAACTAACTAAATATGTATAAGAAACTTGAAGACAAAGCTAGTAATATTTTTTGTACCACCATAGATTTATTCTAATAATTATGAAATCGGAAATTTATGCCCTAAAAACATACTAAAAAGATAATTCACTAATCCTACGTTAAATACTTTTGAATGTTTCCATTTTTTTTACCTTTGCCGAAATCTTAATAAGGGATAGATTTGACTGATTGCAACCCTGTATACTGATTAGATATCAGTACTAAATGCTAAAGCAGTTCGGTTTAATGAGTTTTAATCGAAAGCTTCATTTAGCAATCACGTCTAATCTGCACTAAAACAAAACTATAGAATGGCATATTTATTTACCTCAGAAAGTGTATCTGAAGGACATCCGGATAAAGTAGCAGACCAAATTAGCGATGCTTTATTAGATAATTTTTTGGCTTTTGATCCTGATTCCAAAGTGGCTTGCGAAACTTTGGTAACAACCGGACAAGTAGTGCTTGCCGGTGAAGTGAAATCAAAAACTTACTTAGACGTACAAAACATTGCCAGAGAAGTAATTAATAAAATAGGATATACTAAAGGTGCATATCAATTTAGTGGTGATTCTTGTGGTGTAATCTCATTAATACACGAACAATCTCAGGATATCAATCAAGGAGTGGACAGAAGTTCTAAAGAAGAACAAGGTGCTGGTGATCAGGGAATGATGTTTGGGTATGCCACCAAGGAAACTGCTAACTATATGCCTTTAGCCCTTGATATCTCTCACAAGATTCTAATAGAATTAGCTAAATTAAGAAGAGAAGGTAATGAGATTCCATATTTAAGACCTGACTCTAAAAGTCAGGTTACTATAGAATATAGTGATGACAATACACCTCAGCGTATAGTCGCAATAGTTGTTTCAACACAGCATGATGAGTTTGATATTGATGATGATGTTATGTTGTCAAAAATAAAAAACGACATTATCAATATTCTAATGCCTAGAGTAATAGCACAATTACCAGAATACGTACAAAAATTGTTTAATGACAAGATTGTATATCATATTAATCCTACCGGAAAGTTCGTTATCGGAGGGCCACATGGCGACACTGGTCTAACAGGTAGAAAAATCATCGTTGATACTTATGGTGGAAAAGGTGCTCATGGAGGTGGAGCTTTTTCTGGTAAAGACCCAAGTAAAGTTGACAGATCAGCAGCCTATGCATCAAGACATATTGCAAAGAATCTAGTTGCAGCCGGAGTTGCAGACGAAGTTCTTGTACAGGTTTCTTATGCTATTGGAGTAGTAGAACCTACATCAATCTTTGTAGATACTTACGGCACAAGTAATATCGATCTTACAGATGGAGAAATAGCAAATAAAGTGGCAGAAATTTTTGATATGAGACCAGCTGCGATTGAGCAAAGACTTAAATTAAGAAACCCAATATATCAGGAAACTGCAGCCTATGGACATATGGGTAAAGATCCTGAAATGGTTACAAAAATTTTTGAAAGTCCTTATTCAGGTAAAATAGAAAAAGAAGTAGAGTTATTTACCTGGGAGAAACTAGATTATGTAGATAAGGTAAAATCAAAATTTGGTATTTAATCCAGATTTTATACTTAATTTTGCATACCTCAAATCCCTAATAATTCTAAAATTTAGAATAGCCTTTGATTATGGAATCAAATTCTATTTATTATCCTACGAATACTAGATAATAAAGATAGAAATAATAACAAAATCTATCTTTAGGCGGTTAAAGAAATGTAACTAACATATGACTATGAAAATGAAATTTGCTCTTTTAGCAGTATTCTTTGGAGGAATTATTTTTGTTTCTGCTCAGGATTATAGTAGTAATACTGAATCCATAAGGCTTTTAGATTCTAAGATTGAAGATGGTCAGTTTAAAACTGATAGTAAGCTGTCCACTGAAAAATTGACCCTTACCTCTTCTGAGTCTTCTTCTCAGGAAAAACTGGAGCAGGAAGAATTTATCTTAAATGATAAAGAATGGAAAAAAATTAAGAAACAAATGAAGCGTAATCGTAAAAAGGTTAAAAATCAAGAGGATTATGTACATACTTATAAAAAAATAGACACCATATTTTTATCTCCTTCAAAGCATTCAGAAAAAATAGAATTGTCAGGCTGGTAGATTTAATCTTTTTAAAGTACAAGGAGGGTTTGAACTTATTTCAAACCCTCTTTTTTTATATAAAAATCTGAAAACAAGCTAAAAAAGGGAAACTTCCCCTATAAAAAGGGGTTGTTTCCCCTCCTGAACACGTTAGAATATAATCTAATTTAGCAACTGTAAGTCAATAACTTATAAAAAATGACACATAACCCAAAAACATATACTATGAAATTTAATTTTTTATCAGCCGTTATCGTATTTCTTTTTATGAATGTAGCCCAGGCTCAACAACAGGAAAAATCTAATGACCATAAGGAAACTGAAACTATTTATTCAGCACAACAAATTAAGACTAAATCAGCTGTAATTGATTATGAGCAAATTGATCTTATATTGGAAAGAATAAAAAAGCAGGGCAACAAAAGAAATATAAGAAGGGAAAAAAACACTGTCTTCAAAATTATTGATACCGTATACGTTGAAATAAAATATAAAAAATCTGAATCAAAACTTACTGATTTTTAAACCCTTATTAAAATCGGCTCTTAATTTGCTCGTATCTATCCTGTACAGTTCTTACTCTGGATGAATTAAGAATCAATTTTTTGACTTCAGAAATTATATCATATAACCATTGAACTACTGAATTCTTGTAACTCAGTAGTTTTTCTTCGTTTTTATAATAATACAATACCATAAAACATACCGTAACAATAAATAGGCCCGCGCCAAAAATAGCCTGTATACCAGTTAGATCTCTGCTAAAAAATTTAGTAAGCCCTAATCCAAACCAGCTTCCGTATAGTATAAAGAAATGGATAATGTAGATGGATAATGTCCGGCTGCCTATATCACTTATCAAATCACTCCTAAAGATTTTCTTTAGTAAAACAAACGAGGCAAATAGTATAAAAACATCCCCTAATCGCATATATAAGAAGTTGTTATAGGCTACAGATTTAAAAACAGAAAAGCCTGTAAGGTCATTAAGTAAGATTAAAAAATCTGAAGAGTAAAAAATTAACAAGAAACCACATAAAAATAACAAGGATGTTATAAAAGAATAAAACCTGGTTTGCTGACCAAATCTTTTAAAAATAACAGCCAGAAATGCACCAAAACATACGTATCCAAACCAAGGAAAAATCGTAAAAACAGATCCATAATGCCCTGTAAAAATATTTGCTATGGGTTCTGGTAAATAACTAAGTTCAGCGTTATGATACAAGGGTTGAAATAAAAACACAAGTATGCCTATCGCCAAAAATATATACTGTAAAAATCGAAGATTTAGTCTATGTCCTAAAGCGTAGATAACAATAAGCAACAAAAGAGAAATTCCGATACATTGTAAAACATCAACCATAAAAAAAGAAGGATTGATAGTTCCGGTAAAAACGGCGTAGAAGCTGAGTCTTAACAGATAACCCCAACAAATTAATTTTATAGCTCTACTAACACCTTTCTTTACTCGAGGATTCTTCAAACCTAAATCTTGCTTCTTCAGAAGTAAGAAAACAAAAACAAATCCAGTAATTGTAAAAAAAGTTGGTGCTGTGATTCCTCTAAAATACTCCCAGCAAGCGTAAATAATATTGCTTCTGTCTCTATAATCCTGAGCTAGTAATGCGTGGACGAAATGTCCCTGTAACATCATAGTTATAGCAAATGCTCTTATAGCGTCTATAAAATGTAGACGGTTCGTGGTAGTATTACTCATTTAATTAGTCGGTTAGTTCCTTTTTGAAAACAAAACCATAACCGGTTTATTGTTTTTAAAGGCGCAAAGCTAATTCTTTTTAAGCGTTTTTAACATATTGTTTGCTATTTTATTTGCTGATTAACAAGACAATAACCATAAATTTCACAAAATAATGGCGAATTAATTCCCTTCGGCTTAGTTTTTGACACCATTCCGATAACTATTAAATTATGAAAGATGAAAACAGATACTTATACCAAAACTTTACTTACCGTAATTGCAATATGCTTAACAATTATTATCGTTAGGGATTTACAAATAATCCCTAAAGCTCATGCTAATACTACAACTAATTTAGCAGGCTATACAATGGTGCCCTTAAATAAAGACGGATCTATTACAGTAAGACTAAGTAATACGGACTTAATTGATGTGAATATCAGAGAAATCAGCACATATGATAAGCTTAGAGTAGACTTACATAGTATTAGTACAAACGATGAACTGGATATTAATATTGATGAGATCGGAGGTGGTTGGGTTTCAAGCGGTGGTCCGGTTAAAGTTAAAATACAGAACTAAACAAAAGGCTTGACATGCATTAAAACCTTTTGTTTAGTTAAACCATACTTTTGCCATTACTGTTGCATTTTAAGATAATAATCCGCTGAATGTTTCCCTGATCCGTAGAAAAGGAAAAAAACGCAAAGCAAAAGAACAACGCTGGCGATAATCAAATTGGCTATATTCATTTCTCCGACAAAATTAATTACTACAGCCCCAAATAGCAAAGGTAACTGAGCAGCTACTGACCATCGGGTTAATAGACCAAAAGCTATTAATATACCGCCTATCAAATGAGCAGGTGCAACGTAATGAATTACAATAACAGATCCTACAAGATTCTGTACCGGAGTTAAAAGATCAACCAATATCTGACTGTTAGCAAGAAAGTTAATTCCTTTTAGAAAAAGAAATACTCCCAAAGCTATACGTAAAAGATCTAATGGATAATAGGTATGGGCATTTGCCCACTTGTTCAAAGATTTTATTGTAGGCATAACTTTAATTTTATGGGTTACACTTATATAATTTAGTGATTTTTAGCGAATAAAATTACTAAAGATTATATTTTACGCTCAATATCCAAAATCTCGGTTGAATAACATAACTCGAAGTTGAGTTGAATAACTCATTAAAGTTATCTCTGTTTATTTCCTTTGTATTCAAAAGATTAGTTACAGAAAACTTATATTCCCACTTACTATCAGGTTTTTGATAAAAAAGTTCTGCATCCCAAAAGCTATACTCATTTAGTGTATTCTGCTCATTACTGTAATTATAGAAACTATAAGA
>NZVW01000128.1 GCA_002697475.1 Aquimarina sp.
AACAAAAGATTTTTATCTCAATATGTAATCAAAAAGGGAAGATACTATCTTCCCTTTTTTCAAATTCAATCAATCTTTGAAGTCTAATTTACGTATGATAAACTAAATTTCTCATTGTTGATGGTTAGTGGATTGGTTGATTATTCGTCTCCTTTTTTGATAAGATTACCGTCTGCATCATAATAAACTTCTACAGACTCTCCATCTTCTTTAGATAGCTCTAATTTAAATTCTGATGCATCTTTTGTAGCTGCGGCAGCACTAATTGTTGCTCCTTTAAAATCTCTTACTATCGCATCTAATACTTCCTGAGGTAGGTTTTCAACCGCTAGATCGATATACTTATCCTGCTCAACTTTTACAATCATATTTGAAGTTGAAGTTTCGTTTGCTAAAACATTTTGAGTTCCAACTAATAGTCCTAAAGCTAAGGCTGGTAATACAAATAACTTTTTCATTGTCTATTTTCTTTTAAGAGTTAAATTTTGTTACACATTATCTAGTGTAATAATCATGCCATTAGATATAATTTATATGTAAGAATTTGATTTATAAACACTTGTGGTTTAAAGTGCCGCGTGGAGTAATTCTAAGAGTGTAGAAAGATTTAACTGTAATGGGGAAATCTTCCACAAATAAATACATTGTACCCTTTGCAATTATGATTTTTTTTGTTAAAAAAATTAAAAGACTTCAAATAATTGTTTGCTTTTTTTTCATTAATTACATTTGTTTTAAACATAATAAACAACTTCTAATAAAAATAGAATTCTATGAAGCCTGATCTTTTTGAAGCACCTGATTATTACAATTTGGATGAATTATTAACCGATGAACATAAACTGGTAAGAGATGCGGCCCGTAGTTGGGTAAAGAGAGAGGTATCTCCGATTATTGATGACTATGCTCAGCGTGCTGAATTTCCTAAGCAAATTATTAAAGGACTTGCAGAGATTGGTGCTTTTGGTCCATATATACCCGAAGAGTATGGAGGAGCAGGATTGGATCAGATTAGTTATGGACTAATTATGCAGGAGATAGAGAGAGGGGATTCTGGAGTGAGATCAACTGCTTCTGTTCAGTCGTCATTAGTAATGTATCCTATATGGAAATATGGATCTGAAGAGCAAAGAAAAAAGTATCTTCCTAAACTTGCTTCAGGTGAGTTTATGGGGTGCTTCGGATTGACAGAACCTGATCATGGTTCAAATCCAGGAGGTATGACTACCAGCTTCAAGGATAAAGGAGATCACTATTTACTCAATGGAGCAAAATTATGGATATCTAATGCACCGTTTGCAGATATTGCAGTGGTATGGGCTAAAAATGAAGAAGGTAGAATACATGGTTTGGTAGTGGAGCGAGGTATGGAAGGATTTTCCACACCTGAAACACATAATAAATGGTCGTTAAGAGCATCAGCTACAGGTGAGCTGATTTTTGATAATGTCAAAGTGCCTAAGGAGAATCTTTTGCCAGGAAAAGGCGGATTAGGAGCACCTTTAGGTTGTTTGGATTCCGCAAGATTTGGTATAGCCTGGGGGGCTATAGGAGCGGCAATGGATTGTTATGATACCGCACTGCGATATGCCAAAGAAAGAATACAATTCGACAAACCCATTGCAGCTACTCAACTACAACAGAAAAAATTGGCAGAAATGATCACTGAAATAACCAAAGCTCAATTATTAGCCTGGAGACTTGGTGTACTTAGAGAAGAAGGAAAAGCTACTTCTGCACAGATTTCTATGGCCAAGCGGAATAATGTAGAAATGGCCATTAAAATTGCCAGAGAAGCCAGACAAATATTAGGAGGTATGGGTATCACTGGCGAATATAGTATAATGAGACATATGATGAATCTCGAAAGTGTCATAACTTACGAGGGAACCCACGATATTCATTTATTGATTACAGGTTTGGATATCACAGGGCACTCCGCATTTAAATAAACCCATGAAAACTTTTGGTCATCGTGGTGCTGCTGGTTTAGTGGCAGAAAATACGCTTGCATCAATTTCTAAGGCTCTTGAATTAGGAGTTGATGGAATTGAGATAGATGTCCATTGTTGTAAATCCGGTGAGTTAGTAGTCATACACGATAATTCAGTCGATAGGACAACTAATGGTGTTGGTTTAATAAAAAATTTAACGCTGACTGAATTAAAACAATTGTTCATTGATGGCAAATATTCAATTCCCTTACTTACTGAAGTTTTAGATATCATTGACGCTCAATGTCAATTAAATATTGAATTAAAGGGTAGTGGTACCGCACGTCCGGTTGTGGATTTATTGAGGGAGTATCTGAATAACTCAAGTTGGGATAAATCTGATTTCATTATTTCCAGCTTTGATCACGATCAGCTATTTGATGTTTGTTCAATTGATAATACCTTAAAAATTGGAGTTCTTACCGAGGAAACGATAGCTGATGCATTGGTGATTGCAAAAAGTCTAAAAGCATATTCTATCCATCCGTCCATAGAAAAGTTTGATTCAGAGGAGGCTTTATTAGCCATAGAGGAAGGGTTTGCTATATATGTATGGACAGTAAATGACAAAAGTGAAATGGACAGGTTAAGTCGTCTGAATGTTGAGGCTATTATCACAGATTTTCCGAATTTTGCACTATGAATTATGACTTGATTATTGTTGGAGGAGGAGCGGCAGGCTTTTTTATGGCAATAAATGTTGCAGAAAAAAAACCAGATTATAGAATCGTTATACTGGAACGAGGCAAGGAAGTTTTGTCAAAGGTAAGAGTGTCTGGAGGAGGAAGATGTAATGTTACTCACGCTGAGTTTATTCCTAAAGAGCTTTCTAAGAATTATCCCCGAGGCAAAAAGGAGCTCTTGGGTCCTTTTCATAGCTTTATGACAGGCGATACGATTGAATGGTTTAGTAATAGGGGAGTTGAACTTAAAATTGAAGAGGATGGAAGGATGTTTCCTGTAACAGATTCTTCTTCAACTATTATTGATTGTTTTTTGCAGCAAACGAAACGCTATAATATTGAAGTTATGACGAGTCAGGCTGTAAAGAATTTTTATTATCAAGATGAAAACTGGTATGTAGAGACGAATAAGACACATTTTCAATGCGCGAAACTGGCTATAACGACTGGCAGTAATGTTAAGATTTGGGATATTCTAAGCGCTATCGGACATAAGATTATAGCACCTGTTCCTTCACTTTTTACATTTAATATTGAAGATTATAGGATAAAAGATTTGCCCGGGCTGTCTTCAAATGCTTCCGTTAAGGTTTTAAACTCTAAACTGCAGAGTGAAGGTCCGGTACTGGTAACCCATTGGGGGTTAAGTGGTCCGGCAATCTTAAAACTGTCAGCTTGGGGAGCTATTGTTTTGGAGTCTTTTAAATACAAGTTTGATATTTCCGTTAATTGGCTATCAGGCTATAATCAACAAGAAGTTTTTGAGGAGTTATTAGAGCTTAAAGAAAAGAAAGCTAAACAATTAGTTGCTAAGTACGCACAGTTTGATTTGCCAAAAAGATTATGGAGAAGTTTAGTGTCTGCCGCACATATAAACGAGGCAAAAAAGTGGGCAGATGTTAGTAATAAAGAGTTGCACACTCTTTCTGAACAACTTACACATTGTATTTTTAAAGTTGATGGTAAAAGTACTTTTAAGGAAGAATTTGTTACTGCCGGGGGAGTAGATTTAAAGGAGATAAATTTTAAAACATACGAAAGTAGGGTTTGCCCTAATTTGTTTTTAGCAGGAGAAGTAATTAATGTAGATGCCATAACCGGAGGGTTTAACTTTCAAAACGCCTGGACAGGTGCATTTATAGCTGCTCAGAAAATAACTGAAGAATAAATGAATCAGTATATAGCTTTACTTAGAGGGATAAATGTTAGTGGTCAGAAGAAGATCAAAATGGCTGATCTTAAAATGCTATTTGAGAATCTAGGGTATCAAGATGTAACAACTTATATTCAAAGCGGAAACGTAATCTTTAGGGCAGACTCTTCTTCAATTACTGAGCTAAAGAAGAATATAGAAAATGCCATACATAATCAATATAATTTTGAGGTTGCAGTTTTAGTGATAAATAGGCAAAGTCTTTCTGATATTCTAGAAGCCAATCCTTTTAAAGGAGATTTATCAACGGGTAAAGTAGATCAAAAGAAGATGTATTTCACTTTGCTTCATGAAGAGCCTGATGATCAAAAGGTTCAGGAAATGATGAGCCAAGATTACAGTCCTGAACAGTTCATAATAAAGAATAAAACGATATATTTTTTCGCTATTAACGGATATGGTAGAACTAAGTTAAATAATAATTTTTTTGAAAATAAACTAAAAGTTACAGCTACTACCAGAAACCACAATACAATAAACAAATTATTGAAGTTAAGTGGGGTTTAGGAATTAATAACTTCTTGGTATTTCAAAATTTTGTATATTAAAGGAGTCAAACCATTATCCCAACTACTATGAAAAAATTTATACTATTGTCTATTGTTTCTATTTTTAGCTTTAATTCCTATGCTAACTTTACTAATGATGATGAGCCAATAAAAAAGCTTTTGATGGATTATATCAGTAAAGTTAATGCATTAGAAAAGGGTGCTAAAAAAAGTGACGTTTTATATCTTTTTGATGATAAGTACAGCGGTAACACAGTTTACATAAATTTATCAGGAGCACTGGTTAGGAAAAACTATAGTAAAAAAGATATCTCATCGCAATTGGATGATATTGTGAATGATGATAACTACAGTTTTAAACTCATGTTGGACAATGTTGTATTCCTAAGCCAAAAGGAAAATGCAGGAGCTATTTCCGCAGTTATTAATTTCGAATCCTTTATAGATAAGAAACTAGCAGAAAAGGGAACTATGCTAATGGATATTGTAGGGATTAAAGTAAATAGCGAATGGAAAATAGTTCAAAATAACATGGTCAGAGTATCTGAAGCAAAGGATATAGGAGACTGTGTATGTTATATGTATGGCAATGGTGAAACTAAGTTTGTGACAGAGGTTTATTTTCCTGATGGACTAGAATACAGTCAAAAATTAGAGTCATTTCAGCTAACGAAAAGAGATGGAGAAAGATTACTTAAATCCCATAGCGATGAATTTATATGGAAAGGTACTGGGGCTTTGTTTTATAAAGGCAAGTCAATTGGTAAGGTAGAAACTTCTAAACAGGCTATTGAAACCGCTGTTAAGGAACTATACAAGGACTCTTGTGCCAAAATAACATTTAATTAATTCATTAGAAAAGGGTGGGATATCCCACCCTTTTCTAATGAATTACATAATAATAGTTTCATCTTTCAGAAAGCCTCGCCATGAAATCTCGATGGCCTGATTAATATGTTTTTCCTGTAGCTTTACGGTTTCGTTCTCGTGTATTTTTACAAGAGAGACTACGTTGCCAAAGAAAAGTTCTTCCATTACTAATGTGTTGTAGGACTTGAAAATTTTCTTTTTTATACCTTTTTTAAAATACTCTTGTATTTCATTATAGTATTTCCTTGCCTCATCTTTAAGTTTTTGTGGAATGTCAGGGGATCTTGCTATTTGCTCTGAAAAGATAAAAGCTAAAGGATTATTGACGAAGTAATAGAACAAATTTAACCACATGACTGTAAACTGTTTTTTTAAGTCATCTTCGGGTATGTTTCTCATCACCACGGTACCAAAATCCTGAGTGAGCATGAGATATAATTCTGTGATAATTTCATCCTTATTCTTAAAGTGATGATAAACAGTGCCGTTAGCAACTCCAGATTCCTTTATGATTTGAGATAAAGAAGTAGCTTCTATTCCCTGTTTCGTAATTAATTCTAGCGTTGTTTGTAAAACAATTGCCTTTTTACTCATAAATCTGCTTAACTTTCCTTGTTCACTCTTAATTTAATTTCCATATGCTAAAAGTCAATACAGTAGCATAAGCCACCCATATGGTGTATGGTATAAGTAGGTAAGCAGCAGTATTATTCACGACTTTGAACCATCTTATCGTAAATAAAAGCAGGATAAATAGGGCTACTATATCCAGCAATGCTAATAATGGATTTTGCAACCCAAAGAAAAAAATTGACCAGGCCGCATTCAAAATTAATTGAAATCCAAAATGATATAACGCAGTTTTTACCCATTTATGATAGAATCCTCTGCTCCATACAATTCCGGCAGCAATGCCCATCATTAAATAAAGTGAAGTCCACACTACACCAAATACCCAGTTAGGGGGAGTAAAGTATGGCTTATTAAGATTAGCGTACCAGGTCTCTAATGAAAACTGAGTGGCTACACTACTTAAAAAGCCGACAAGTAAGCAAATAATTGTTGCTACACAAATTCTAAGTAACTTCTTCTTCACTCAATCAGTTTTATAAATTATAAATGATTGACAGAATCCCCCAAAAAAATTTACTAAGCTTTTTTGCTATGAAATTTCTGTCGCTAAAATACAGTTATTCCTATTAATGATATATACTAAAATAACAATTTATTTTTATTCGTAATTAATACTGTTAAATCAATCAACCAATTATCTTTGTGCAAAATCTAGATTTTTATGGATACATATCCTGAATTTAAAACCACTTTAACCCCGGACATCCCTTTATCCGGTATTGTAAAATGTACAGTACCCAGTAATATTGCACTGGTAAAGTATTGGGGGAAAAAGGATATTCAGATACCTCAGAATCCATCTATCAGCTTTACACTGAATGTTTGTAAAACCGAGACCTCTATTGAATTTGAAAAGAAACAGGTCAGTAATGAGGATTATGAGTTTGAGTTACTTTTTGAAGGAAAACTTAAACCAGCATTTGAACCTAAGATTAAGTCATTTTTTGAACGGATTGAGGCATATATTCCTTTTTTAAAGGAGTATGTATTTAAGATAGAAACATCTAATACATTTCCTCATAGTAGTGGAATAGCGTCATCAGCAAGTGGTATGGGAGCATTGGCATATGGTCTAATGCTTATAGAAAAAGAGATTAATCCTGATATCTCTGAGTCAGAAATGCTTCAAAAAGCTTCTTTTCTTGCCAGATTAGGTTCAGGTAGTGCCTGTAGAAGTATTGAAGGGCCTATGACCGTTTGGGGTGAGCACAAGGAAGTAGCAGGTAGCTCAGATTTATATGCTGTTAAAGTGGAGGAGAATGAAATTGATTCCTTCTTTAAAAATTATCAAGATACCATTTTACTAATTGATAAAGGACAAAAGGAGGTGAGTAGTACAGTGGGCCATAATCTTATGCATAGGCATCCATACGCATCACAGCGATTTAAGCAGGCTTCGGAAAATCTTTCGATATTAAAAAAAGCTTTAAAGGATGGTGATTCAGAAACTTTTATTAAAATTGTAGAGAGTGAAGCATTGACATTGCATGCAATGATGATGACCTCCATGCCATATTTTATATTAATGAAGCCTAATACCCTTTCGGCTATCGAAAAAATATGGGAATATAGAAAGGATACAGGATCTAAACTGTGCTTTACACTTGATGCCGGAGCTAATATTCATTTGCTATATCCAGAAGCTGAAAGTGAGCAAATTTTGGATTTTATTAATAATGAGTTAGTTGTGTATTGTGAGAATGGGCAGTATATTTGCGATAAAATAGGATTAGGAGCAATTATATTGTAACTTTATAACAGTTTAAGCTACAAATACATAAAGAAAAGCAAAAATGAAGGGACCTTTATTTTATTCTAAAATACTTTTGTTTGGTGAATATGGAATCATCAAAGACTCAAAAGGTTTATCAATTCCCTATAATTTCTATAAAGGAGCACTTAAAGTTTCTGAACAACCTGATGAGAAGGCTATTCAGTCAAACAGAAGTCTTCATACTTTTGCCAAGTATCTTGAAGAAATCCAAGATAAAGGAGTGGTATCTTTTGATATTGAAAGATTGAAATCAGATATTGAGTCCGGTATGTATTTCGATAGTAGTATTCCTCAAGGTTATGGTGTAGGAAGTAGCGGAGCTTTAGTTGCTGCTATTTATGATAAATATGCGGAGGATAAAATCACTATTCTTGAAAATCTTACACGAGAGAAGCTTATAAGATTAAAGGGAATTTTTGCACTTATGGAATCTTTCTTTCACGGTAGTAGTTCAGGTTTAGATCCCTTAAACAGTTACTTAAGTCTTCCTATTTTAATTCACTCTAAAGATAATATTGAACCAGCTGGAATACCTTCTCAGAGCACTGAAGAGAATAAGAAAGGAGCTGTATTCTTGTTGGATAGTGGTGTAGTCGGAGAAACTGCTCCTATGGTTAGCATATTTATGGAAAATATGAAACAGGAAGGTTTTAGGAATATGCTTAAAAATCAATTCGTAAGGCATACTGATGCCTGTGTAGAAGATTTTCTTAAAGGTGATATAAAATCGTTATTTTCTAATATTAAGCAGTTATCTCACGTAGTGTTGGATAACTTTAAGCCTATGATACCTAAACAGTTTCATAAGCTATGGCAACAAGGAATAGAGTCTAATGATTATTACTTAAAACTTTGCGGATCCGGAGGTGGTGGTTATATTCTTGGTTTTACTCAGGATTATGAAAAAGCAAAAGAAGCACTTAAAGACTACAAACTTGAAGTAGTTTATAACTTCTAATAAGCATTTTATTTATGCTTTCAAGAAAAAGTAAACTTGTACTACTTAAACTATTAAGTTTATTTTCGATTGTTAGAGGTTATAATATCTTGGTGATCATAATAGCCCAGTATTTAACATCAATATTTATTCTTGCACCTGACCTGCCACTGGGGAAAGTCATTTTTGATCCTAATCTTTTTGTAATCGTTATAGCAACCGCAGGAGTGATTGCTGCAGGTTATATTATTAATAATTTCTACGACAAGGAAAAGGATTTGATCAACAGACCTCAAAAAACCATGTTGGATAGGTTAGTTAGTCAACAGACAAGATTAACAGGCTATTTTATTCTTAATTTTTTATCGGTCATATTGGCGAGCTATGTATCCTTTAAGGCCGTAATGTTTTTTGCGGGTTACGTTTTTGGAATTTGGATATACTCACATAAACTAAAGAAATATCCCATAATAGGTAACATAGTAGCTTCACTTTTAGCTATCACTCCTTTCTTTGCAGTGTTTATTTATTATAAAAATTTTGATGAGGTTATTTTTGTTCATGCATCATTTCTAGTGCTGATCCTAATGATCAGGGAGATGACTAAGGATCTTGAAAATCTGAAAGGAGATTTGGCTCAAAATTATAAAACTATTCCTGTGGTTTATGGTGAATCGACATCAAAACATATTATTACCACACTTACCTTATTTTGCGGATTACCTATTTATCTTTTGTTAGCTTACTATGAGGTAGGTTATATGTTTATATATTTTTATGTTTCTATTTTTTTGCTTTTAATTTTTCTTATTGGGCTATGGAAATCTAAAGGTAAGATTCAGTACGTATGGCTTCATAATATTTTAAAATTTATTATTGTTCTTGGGGCTTTTAGCATTGTACTAATTGATGTACATTTAATATTGGATCGTATTTTTTGGGTATAAAAAAAGCAGTTATACAACTGCTTCCCACACAATACCTGGTTGAACTATTAATTAAGCGTCTTTTTTAATTCTTAAGTCAACCTTAAAAATTTTAGAACTAGGCTTTAATTCCGTATCTACTTTTTTATAGTTTAATCTTGCCTTTACAAAGCTTTCTACTATACTGTCGTCAGCATCTACAGTTAAAACAACAATTTCTCCTTTATTGTTAACTGTAAATTCAATTTTGGCCATAAGTTCGTTTTCCACCGTAAACTCTGGACTTTTTAGCAATGTTGCGATTTCATTTCTTAAAGTCTGCTCAGGTCCTTTCACTTCATTGTTAGCAAATGATTTTGTAATGCTTAACATACTAATTGCTACTACAATAATTAACTTTTTCATCTTTTTCTAATTTGGGTTTTAAGTTTTGTTCGTTTTAATTTTACAATTCAAAGATATTTTAGATCCCTTTCTTTTCTTGAATTTAAAAGTTATCAGAAGGTATTAGTATGATTACCTTTAGGTAAATAATCAGGTAGGTTAACAATTAGAACAGATTGAGAAGTTGATGATGTTTTTCTTCCGATTGTGATTTTTATGCAGAGGTTTATTTTGGTTTTAATAGTAAGTGTTAGAATTCATAATTTTGTTTAAGGATTCATCAAAAACTACGACTCAGCCAATGTTTCTAAATTGTTAACTGCAATAGTTTTTAAAATTCTAGAACAGATATTTAAGTGTTGTTTTTCAGTAGTTTACATCTTAAATAATTGTTAACATAAGAACTTGTTTTGCTAATATTCGTTAAACTGAAGATAGAACAAAAGATAAACGGTTTAGAGAACTTATATTTTATGAAATTTGAGTGTTAGGTACAATTTTTATTAACTCTTAGTTATATGATTACAAGCAATTTGCTGAAAGTGGGTTTAGCTCAAGTGGCTCCGGTGTGGTTAGACAGGAAAAATACTATTCTGAAAATTGAAAAGCTAATTGAAGAAGCAGCCACTAGGGGAGTAGAGCTTTTAGTTTTTGGCGAATCTTATTTACCCGGATATCCTTTTTGGATTTCGCTTACGGATGGTGCAAGGTTTGATAGTAAAGTCCAAAAGGAAATACACGCATATTATGCTAAAAATGCGGTTAGTATAGAAGATGGGGATTTGGATTCAATCTGTGCAAGAGCTGCGAAACATAAAATTGCTCTTTATCTGGGGATCATAGAACGACCTTTGGACAGGGGCGGGCATAGTTTGTATGCATCCTTAGTGTATATTAATAGCAAAGGTCAAATACAATCAGTTCATAGAAAATTACAACCAACCTATGAAGAAAGATTAACGTGGTCACCAGGTGACGGCAACGGATTGGTAACTCATAAGCTCAAGCAATTTACAGTAGGAGGGTTAAACTGTTGGGAAAACTGGATGCCGCTACCAAGAACAGCTTTGTACGCTCAGGGTGAGAACCTACATATTGCAGTTTGGCCTGGAAATGATTTTAACACAAAGGATATTACCCGATTTATAGCAAGGGAGTCAAGATCATATGTTATATCTGTGTCTTCTCTTATGACAAGGACCGATTTTCCAGAAACCACTCCTCATTTACAAGAAATTTTGGCTAATGCCCCTGATGTTTTAGCTAATGGGGGATCATGTATTGCTTCTCCTGATGGAGAATGGTTGTTAGAACCAGTGATTCTTGAAGAAGGTCTAATAGTACAAACTCTGGATTTTGATAAGGTTTATCAGGAGCGACAAAATTTTGACCCTGTGGGGCATTATTCTCGTCCGGATATAACTAAACTAAGTGTTAATAGAGATCGTCAAAGTACTGTCGTATTTAAAGACATATAATGTTATTACGTCTGTTAAAAGATTATCTTTGCCAAAAATTATAAAAATGAGTAGAGGAGGAAATACTGGAAAAGGAAAAAGTAGTGGAAGACAGGGAGGTAAAGCTGGAGGCAAATCGTATGCAAGAGGTAATGCTCCTATTCGTAAAGCTACTACAGCTCATAAAAAAACAGAATCTGATGAAATCAGGTTGAATAAGTACATTGCTAATAGCGGAGTCTGTTCAAGAAGAGAAGCAGATTTGTATATACAAACCGGAAGTGTTTGGGTTAATGGTAAGCCTGTTACCGAAATGGGATATAAAGTGAAACTTACTGATGAGGTAAAGTTTGATGGAAGAACTATAACTCCCGAAAAGAAGGAGTATATTTTACTTAATAAACCTAAAGGCTATGTTACTTCGACCAGTCCTGAAAAATCTAAAACCGTAATGGAATTAGTTGCTAATGCTTCTAAATCCAGACTTAAACCAGTAGACAGACTAGGAAGAAATTCAATGGGTTTATTGCTGTTTACTAATGATGATCAATTAGAGAAAAAATTAAACGATTATAGAGTAGAGTATCGCAAAATCTATCACGTAGAATTGGATAAAAACTTTAAAGCCGAAGACTTAGAAAAACTTTCTAAAGGAATTAAGTTGGAAGAAGGCTTTATTCGTATTGATGAGGTTAATTATGTAGAGGGTGCCAGCAAAAAGGAAGTTGGGATACAACTACAATCGTCTAAAAATGAAATAGTCAGAAA
>NZVW01000129.1 GCA_002697475.1 Aquimarina sp.
TCCACCCAGTATACTTCCTTCTCCTTTTCTATTGCCTCCCATCTTAGGAGCTGATGCAATAACTCTATCTGCTAATCTGCTAAATGGTAATGACTGAACATACACTACGCCAGGTCCGGTAAGGGTTGCAAAGAATAAGCCTTCTCCTCCAAAAATAGTATTCTTTATTCCTCCAACAAATTCAATATCATAATTTACAGAACTGGTAAATCCAATAATACAACCTGTATCTACCTTTAATTTTTCTCCCGGTTGAAGCTCCTTTCGGGCAGTAGTGCCTCCTGCATGGACAAATGCCATACCATCACCTTCCAGCTTCTGCATAATAAATCCTTCGCCTCCAAAAAGTCCTCTACCCAATTTTCTTGAAAATTCTATTCCCACAGAAACACCTTTTGCCGCGCAAAGAAAAGCATCTTTTTGACAAATAAATTTTCCTCCATACTTAGTTAAATCGACAGGTATGATTTTTCCCGGATATGGAGAGGCAAAACTAACGCGTTTTTTACCCATCCCCTGATTATAAAATGCAGTCATAAATAGGCTTTCTCCCGTTAAAATACGCTTCCCTGCGCCAAAAATCTTACCCAGAACTCCCTGATCCCTTTGTGAACCGTCTCCAAAAATCGTTTCCATTTTTATACCATCCTCCATCATCATAAAGCTTCCTGCTTCGGCAACAACGCCTTCCTGAGGATCCAGTTCTATTTCCACATACTGCATCTCCTCGCCTATAATCTCGTAGTCAATTTCGTGAGCTGTCATAAATAATATTTTTAATGATTAATGAATATTCTCTATTTAAATAAGTCATTAATTTCTTCTAAATGTTACAAATATTAAGCATACTTAACCTCATTTAACTTTCAGTGTCCACTCAAAGTTAAAAGTTGAAACTTCAGCTCCTTCTTTATTTTTTCCTATGGATTGCATCCACACGGTCTGACCTTCTCCTGTGGCTACTGCACGTTCAATAGCTTTTTTTACAGCCAGACCATCCTTACAAGTAAATGTAATTCTCCCCGTAGCCTTTTTAGTAAAGGTGGCATTGTTATTTGCAACAAGCATGGAGATATTTTTACCACTATCTTTTATGTACCCTACGACTAAAGCGCCGGTTGATAGCTCAGCTGCCATACCCTGTACAGCCCAGAACATTGATTTAAAGGGGTTCTGATTAATCCATCTATGCTTTACAGATACAATACATTGATCTCTGTCTATTGATTTCACTCGTACTCCGCATATCCAGGCAGAAGGCAATTTAAAGAGCGAAAACATATTAAGTTGTCTTGGTGTGATTGTCATTATGCTAAGTTTTACGATGTCAATATAGGCAAAACAAAATTGTCATAATCACTTTGAATTTCTTAAATTAATGTTAAATTATGGTACTATGTTTTGCATAATACCTTTTTTTAGATATATATTTGCATAAGAAACTATTATATCATTCATCAATCAATCAAAAAAATGGAAACAAATAATAATCACAAAAACATTGCAACCTTTATCCATCTTGGAATTTTTTCCAGATATTTTTTCCCTTTTGGCAACTTTATCTTACCTATATTATTATGGACGGTTAATAAAGACAAATCAGAGTTTATTGATAAAAATGGTAAAGAAGCAATCAATTTTCAGTTAAGTATTTTATTGTATACCATTATTTTAGGAACGATATCAATACCATTTTTTATTTTTAATGTATTGGGCGATGCTTCCTTTTATGATTTCATCAATCATGATGACATCCATATAAATCTTTCTCATCCGGGAAGCTTTAGAACTTTAATGGGTGCATCTTTTGTGGGAATTATTGCCGTGGTAGGATTCTTTCTTGAACTTGTTTTTATTGTTACGGCCGCAATAAGAGCTAATAAAGGAGAAGAATATCGATATCCGCTAACTATACGATTTATAAAATAGAATCAATCAAAAAACCATCATCAATCAGTCAATCAATCAAAAAATGAACAGTTTAACTTTTTAAAAAAACAGCTTTATGAAGATCGAAAACACGAAAGCGCAAATGCGTAAGGGTGTTCTGGAATACTGCATACTTTCTATACTAAAGGACGATGATGCATATGTTGCAGAAATTCTGGATACACTAAAGGATGCAAAGATGCTAGTAGTGGAAGGCACTATATACCCATTACTAACCAGACTTAAGAACGCAGGATTGCTCAATTATCGATGGGAGGAATCCACATCTGGGCCGCCAAGAAAATATTATGGGCTCACTGAAACCGGAAAATTATTTCTAAAAGAACTGAATACCACCTGGGATGAACTACAGCACGCTGTAAATCTCGTGACACAACCTAAAAAAGACACTAAACAATGAACAAGACAGTAAACATAAATTTAGCAGGCATATTTTTTCATATAGATGAAGACGCTTACCTGAAATTACAGCGCTATCTGGATGCTATCAAACGTTCATTTACGGACTCACAAGGTAGAGATGAGATTATCTCAGATATAGAAGCGCGTATAGCAGAATTATTTACTGAAAAAATAAAAGACGAAAGACAAGTAATCGGTATTAAAGAGGTAGACGAAGTCATTGAAGTTATGGGTCAGCCTGAAGATTACCGAATTGATGAAGAGATTTTTGAAGATGAGCCAAGAGCTTCTTATGAGCCAAAAAGTTCTAAGCAGCTATTTAGAGATACCACAAATTCATATGTTGGAGGTGTCAGTTCAGGATTAGGACATTATCTGGCAATAGATCCTGTTTGGATCAGATTAGCGTGGATATTATTTACAGTATTTTCCAGCGGAGCATTCATATTGATCTATATCGCCTTCTGGATATTTGTACCTGAAGCTAAAACCACAGCTGATTTTTTGGCAATGAAAGGTGAAGCTGTAAACATCAGTAACATCGAAAAAAAAATTAAAGAAGGTTTTAATGACGTAGCGGACAAAGTAAAAGATGTTGATTATCAAAAATACAAATCCAAAGTAAAAAGTAGCTCTACCAGTTTCTTTGAAGCCTTAGGAGATGTACTACTGGTATTACTAAAGATTTTTGTAAAGTTCATTGGAGTATTGTTACTTATCATAGCAGGTTCTACCCTAATAGGTCTATTCATAGGATTATTTACCCTAGGTACATTTGATTTTATAGACACATCGTGGAGCGAGCATATGGGAGTTGTTAACATGCCTGATGCACCGTTATGGCTACTTTCATTATTATGCTTCTTTGCTGTAGGTATACCATTTTTCTTCCTATTCATTTTAGGACTTAAAATACTGATAAACAATCTTAAATCGATTGGCACACCTGCAAAATTGGGGTTATTAGCAGTATGGATAGCATCTGTATTAGGGTTAACATTCTTAGGTATAAAACAAGCTACTCAGGAAGCATTTGATGCTCAGGTGATCACTACAGAAAAAGTACTTCCTGTAACAAGCAATGATACCTTGACTATAAAAATGCATAGCAATAATAGGTATATCAAAACCTTAAGAAAAAGTAATGATTTTAACATAAGGAGAGACGAAAATGGCAATAAGGTAATCGTAATCCGCGATATTGAAATCTTACTTAAATCTTCTAAAAGAGACACTGTTGCTAAAATAGCTATCGAGAAAAAAGCAGATGGTAGTTCCTATGAAGATGCTAAGCAAAGAGCTGAGGAAATAATGTTTAACTATGAGATAGAAGACAATACGTTATTACTCGATGGATATGCACTCACTGATTATGCCAATAAATTCAGGGATCAAGAAGTTAGAATCATCTTAACTTTACCTGAAAGTATAACCATATTAGCTGATGAAAATACCGAGCGTTTTAATAATCTCTGGAATTATGATGATTACATTGTGATTGACAGAAATGAAGGGAAATACTTAAAACTTCAAGACGGTAAATTCATTTGTGATGACTGTGAAGATGATAAGAATGATGAATGGCAATATAGAGATGACAGTGAGGGTTTAAAAATCAATATCAACGATAGCGAATCTGAAGCCAGAGTTAAAATCGATGAAAATGGCTTGGAAATCAAAAGCGATGAAGTCGATATTAAAATAGACGAGAACGGTGTAAAAATTAAATCCGAAAACTAAAAATTAAAAACAATTTAATCAATCAAAAAACCTTTCTTCAAAGCTCCTGTCTTACAGACAGGGGTTGAAGAAGGAAGCAACAATCTAAAAAATCCAATAACATGACCACATTAGTAAAAATCGTAGTAACCCTTTGCCTATCTTGCCTGCTATTTTCCTGCAATCTAGCCTTTGATGGAATTAAAGGTGAAGGAGAAGTAATTAGAAAGGAAAAAACCATCAATGAAGACTTTACTGCAGTAAAAGCTAGCAGAGGACTTGATGTAATTCTGGTTAAAAGTAATGATAGAACCATAATTGTAGAAGCCAATGAAAACCTGCACAATCATATCGAAGTTTATGCAGAAAACGGAACGCTATATGTTACTTCAGACAAGAATATTTACAGAGCTGATGAAAAGAATATTTTCGTTTCTTATCAGGATTTAACCAAAATAACCTCCTCTAGTGGAGCCAGTATCATATCTCAAGAGCCGGTAGTACAAAAAGAACTCACTGTGAACGCTTCCAGCGGATCTGATATTGAATTAAGTGTTAGAGCTGAAAACGTTAGCTCCTCTGTGTCCAGTGGTGCACATATTAAGCTAACAGGAAAAACGAACAGACACGAGGCCAGCGCATCTAGTGGAGCTGACATACGCTCTCAGGACTTAGAAAGCACTATTGCCCAAGCAAGCGCATCCAGTGGTGCTTCTATTAAAATTTATGCCAATAGTCGATTTACAGGAAAAGCAACAAGTGGTGCCGATATTAATTATTATGGAGATCCACAAAAAGTTGACGAAGTAGAGAACTCAGGAGGAAATGTAAGAAGAAACTAAAATAAAAACTCCTAACCAATCCAAAAAAGCTATCTGATTAACAATGCTGACAAACTAATCAGGTAGCTTATTTTTTTGCCCCATACTTAAATTAATAATCCTTAAAATCTGTCTCTTCCTACAGAACAGAACAAAAAATCATCAATCAGATCAAAAGACAATGAAAAAAACAATTTTAACACTTCTAATCATCATAAGTAGTTCAGTAATCAATGCACAGCATGATAAAAATGAATTACAGGAAACTATACTTTCTAATGACAAAAAATTTTGGGAAGCCTATAACCAATGTGATTTAGAATCCTTCAGCCAGTTTATAGCAGAAGATTTTGAATTTTACCATGATAAAGGAGGCCTAACTAAGGGAGGTACTAAAATGATGTCCTTAGTAAAGCAAAATCTTTGTGATCCTTCAAACCCCAGGGTTAGAAGAGAAGTCGTTCAAGGTTCAGTAAAAGTATACCCCTTAAATAACTATGGAGCCATAATATCCGGCGAGCATCAATTTTACGTCACATCCTCAGGTCAAGAAGAAAGACTTACTGAGATTGCAAAATTCACCCATGTATGGCATAAAAAAGATAATTCATGGCAAATGACTCGTGTATTAAGCTTTGATCACCAACAGCCTTCTGGTAATACTGAAAATAAGTCAGTAAACATCTCAAAGGATATTCTAGAACAATATACAGGTACATATAATGCACCAAAAACAGGTAATGTTGTCATTTCAGTTAATGACAACCAATTAAGGCTACAGGCAGGTAAAATGGATATAATGCTAAAGGCAAAAGAAAATAATATTTTTTTCAGTGAAACCGCGCCACTAACCTTTGAATTTAAAGAAAATTCTGAATCCGGAAGAATGGAAATGACTGTAAGAGAAAATAATAAAGTGGTAGAAATAGCTACAATCGATAACTAGAGACATAATAACTAATTACTTTTAGTGCAACCTTCACACAACATTAAGGTCTTTTGTTCAAAAAATAAAGTACTTTCGGTATACTTTATGATACATAATATAGTTAAGATAAATAAAGTCTATATATATGAAATTTAAACTATGCGTAGCACTTATGCTACTAACCTTTTGTACTGTTTTTGCCCAAAAAGAAAAAGTAAAAGGAAATAAAATTGTAATGACCGAACAAAAGTTAATAGAGAGTTTCAATGCCATTGAAGTATATGATAACTTTCAGGTAACCATTGTTGAGGACACTGACAACATGATTAAAATTGAAGCGGATAGTAATGTTCAGGAGTTCATTGAATATCAAATCGTAGACAATGTTTTAAAAATAAGCTCTTCTAAAGATTTAAGAAGAACAAAAGCATTAAACATAACGATTATGTATTCTTCTGAATTGACAAATCTAAAGTTTTATAATGAAGCGCAGGTACGGTCTAACGGGCCAATAGTAACCTCAGACTTAACAATTGAAACTTATGATGATGCAGAGGTTTTTTTAAGTATTGAATCTGGTAAGCTAAAAGGTGTTGCCAATGGTAAATCCATATTGGAGTTACACTCTGGAGTCAGAGAAGCTTTTTATCAGGTAAATGAAAATGCTAATCTCAAAGGAATAATTACATCAGATACTTTAACTGTTGATTTATACCAAAAAGGAGAGGCAAAGCTTGAAGGTGAGGCTAAAAGCCTGCTAATTCGTGCGGATAGCGAAACCAACTATTATGGAGAGAAATTAAACTCCACTACTACAAAAGTTGTTACAGAAGGTAAAAGTGAATGCTATGTGGTTTCTACAGGTAATATAACCATTGAAGCCATTGATGAATCTGAAATTTATCTTTTAGGAGAAGCAAAAATTGAATTAAATGTATTTCTTAACGAAGCGTCGCTTTATAAGAAAAACATGGACTATTCACCTTCACGATTTAAGATTAACTAAAACCAAAAAGCTTCCGGATTGCGGAAGCTTTTTTTAGTTTAAATTCTAAACAATATAGCTTCTGAGTATTCTTTTAGAATCAAAAAGAGCTAATCTTATATATTATAAAACAAACAATTAGCATTAAGTTAGTTTTTAGTCTACACATTAGATCAAAAAAAGGTCTAAAAAATCTCTCAAAAACTTTATATTTACTTACAATATCATATATTTAATGACGTTTAAGTAACAAAAATAACAACACTCAAATGCATTTTAAAAATCATCTTTTTTTCACTTTATTACTTTCTATTGTTTTTATTTCTTTTTCTTATGCCCAGGAAGATATTACTGCAGAAGATGCTTTAAACTCTGAAAATATAGAAAACCAATTTGATGTAGTTATTAAAAAATCAGGTAGATATCAGGAATATAAGGTAGTGAAACAAGTTTGGCTGAATAAATTAAAATCAAACACTATTGACACTATTAATAACTTGGAGTCAACACTAAAAGAAAGAGCAAGTCAAATTACTGAGCAAAAAGCCACAATAGATCAACTACAGCAAAGTTTAACTAAAACTAATGAGGACCTGACTGCAGTCACCAATGAAAAGGATAGTATGACCTTTTTTGGAGTTTCAGTAAGTAAAGCTAGTTACAGAACTATCATGTGGGTAATCATTGGTGTCCTTATCTTATTACTCGCTTTCTTTATTTTTAAATTTAAGAACAGTAATGCTGTTACCGTCCAATCGAAGAAAGCCTTAGCTGACTTAGAACACGAATTTGAAGACCATAGAAGAAGAGCTCTGGAAAGAGAGCAAAAAGTTATGCGCAAGCTTCAAGATGAAATTAATAAACAAAAGAAGTCAGGCTCTAAGTAAAATCTAAATACCTCCTTAAATAGATTATTATTGTATTCTTTTGCATCTTTGCAATTAGTTAGAGATGTTATTATGCGAATTGATATTATTACGGTGGTACCCGATCTTTTGAAAAGCCCTTTCGAAGCTTCTATTATGCAGAGATCCATTGAAAAAGGACTTGTTCAGGTTCATTTTCATAATTTAAGGGATTATACTACTGATAATTATAAACAAGTTGATGATTACCAGTTTGGTGGTGGCGCTGGTATGGTCATGATGATTGAACCTATTGACAAGTGCATTACCAAGCTAAAGTCAGAAAGGGAATATGATGAAATTATTTATATGACTCCTGATGGTGAAACGTTAACACAGAACATTGCAAATCAAATTTCATTACAGGGTAACATTATTATCTTATGTGGTCACTATAAAGGTGTCGATCAAAGGGTAAGAGATCATTTTATAACCAGAGAGATATCTATTGGTGATTATGTACTTTCAGGCGGAGAACTTGGAGCTCTAATACTCTGCGATGCAATTATCAGACTTATCCCTGGAGTTTTAGGTAACGAAACTTCTGCACTAACAGATTCTTTTCAGGACAATTTACTGGCTCCTCCCATTTATACCAGACCTGCAGAATATAAGGGTTGGAAAGTCCCGGAAGTATTAACCTCTGGAAATTTCCCAAAAATAGAACAATGGAGAGAAGAGCAAGCATATCTTAGAACTAAACAAAGGAGACCGGATCTGCTAGAAGAGTAAAATCTAAAATTAACTTTGAGCACCTGAATCTCAATAACATAGTAAACACAAATAAAGAATTTAAAATGCTTGCAATTAAATAAAATATAATTATTTTTGCAGCCTCATTAGATCAACCTCTGGCGAAAATCGTGAATGTTGGTTTGATATAAACATAATTAAAGACTAAAATGGAAGATTTAGTAAAATTCGTACAGGACGAATTTATCACCAAAAAAGAAATGCCTGAGTTTGCAGCAGGTGATACTATTACAGTATACTACGAAATTAAAGAAGGTAACAAAACTCGTACCCAGTTCTTTAAAGGAGTAGTGATTCAGAAGAGAGGTTCTGGAGTAACTGAAACCTTTACGATCAGAAAGATGTCAGGTACTGTAGGTGTAGAGCGTATTTTCCCATTAAATATGCCAGCTTTACAGAAAATTGAAATCAATAAGAAAGGTAAAGTTCGTAGAGCAAGAATTTTCTACTTTAGAGGACTTACCGGTAAAAAAGCTAGAATTAAAGAAAAGAGAAGTTAATAAACCTCACTTTTACCTTATACAAAGACCACTTCGCTGTGGTCTTTTTTTATTAACAAAAGTTAATAACTCAAGTTTATAAGTAGTTGATAACTAATATTATATAAAAAATTGCAGGTATAAATCATTTTATGTATTTTTAATAAAGAAATAATCAGATGATGACAAAAGGATTCCTGATTATAATTTTACAATACGTTCTTTGAACTTTTACACAAACCTTTAATTTTTAAAAAACAGGGGACAAACGAAAGTTATTTCTTTGCGTACATCCTTGAAATTATTTTAAGGCTTTACTTTGAAATCATTTCAAAATGAAATTCAAAGGAAAAAATTAAGTTTAGACTGTTTAAAATAAAGGTATTCTGGACTTTGCAATATCTCAAAAAGTAATGATCATATTACTACCAGTATTGTATAGGTCTATTTGAAATATAAATGTTACTAGACAGAAAAACAATTATATTTCAATTATCGGAGGTAAATATGGTATAGTAATGATTTTTTACTATTTCACAGCGGGTAATCAGCTGACATGAGATTTATTTTCGATGAAGCCATATCAAGATATATGTATTTTGATATGGCTTTTTTTATGCATACAATAATCTTTAAATTTGATAATGCAGAATTCATTAATCCTAAGCTCTTTAACTCAAAACTAACAATGCATAGGTTGCAAATGCATATGCATATTCGTATCTTCGCGCTCGAAAAAATTTACGATGAACTATCAACAATATAGGATAGATAAGTTTTAATCTTCGTAATTCCTCAAAAATATAGTATTAATAACATTATGGAAGTGCTTGAATAACAAACACTTTCTTAACTAAAAACAAAAATATGGGAGTTAACACCTCAAGAATTGTTTATACTAAAACTGACGAAGCACCGGCTTTAGCGACATACTCTTTATTACCTATCATAAAAAGATTTACAAAATCTGCTAATATTGAATTAGAGACTAAAGATATTTCCTTAGCGGGTAGAATTTTGGCTAATTTCCCAGAAAAACTGAATGAAAAGCAAAGAATTCCTGACGCACTTTCTGAATTAGGAGAGTTAGCTAAACAACCTGAAGCTAATATTATCAAACTACCTAATATTAGTGCTTCTATTCCTCAGTTAAAAGCAGCAATTTTAGAACTCCAACTTCAGGGATATGATTTACCTAACTACCCAGAGGAACCGGAAACAGAAGAAGAAAAAGAAATAAAATCTAGATACGACAAAATAAAAGGTAGTGCTGTCAACCCTGTTTTAAGAGAAGGAAACTCTGACAGAAGAGCTCCTAAACCTGTTAAGCAATATGCTAAGAAAAACCCGCACTCTATGGGGGCTTGGAGTTCTGATTCAAAAAGTCACGTATCGACTATGGAATCTGGAGA
>NZVW01000130.1 GCA_002697475.1 Aquimarina sp.
CCACTAATGGTATTCCTAATGGTGGTGGTGCTGGAAGTGATTCTCACCGCGAAAGTGGTCTTCTCTTTGACTTTCCATACAATGTAATTATTACAGATGCTGGTGGTTGTGAGCTTAGAAGAAGACTAGACCCACCAGAGCCTGCTCCATCAGGAATAACAGCTACTGCGTCAGGTATTGAAATGTTATGTAATGGAGATAGTCCAGGTACTGGAGGAGTAGATTTTACGGTTGACGGATATACTGTCGATGTAACCTTGGATTGGGAAGTATTCAATGCTGACAATACCACTACAGGTATCACAGGAAGCGCTTCAACTGTTGGTCTAGGAGGAGCAACATATAATGGAAATATAGCTACTGGATTAGATGTAGGCAGTTACTATATTGTCATAAATGAATCTGGTGGTTTAGCAGTAGGACCATTTTGTACTGCTGTGGCTGAATTTCAGATTGCTGAGCCTACACCGCTTGGTATTAATTTAGTATCACAAGATCCTGCTAATTGTAATACAGGGGCAGTTGTGGTTGTTCTTGGAAATGGAGGAACATCACCATATACGTATACAGCGGATGATGGAGTTAGTCCAATTATTAACAGTACAGATGGTTCATTTAACTTACCTGCTACAATCGCAGGAACCAATTATACAATAACAGTAACCGATGCAAGTGGCTGTACGGCATCATTACCGGTAACGGTAACCAGAACACCAGATCCAACTATTGATACTATATCAGCGGTAGTTGATCCGTGTGTATTTGATGGTGCCTTTGAATTTACCGTTACCGCAACAGGTCAGAGCCAATTACAATTTGGTATTGATGATGGAGATACCGGTACTGCCGATGCTCCTGTATTTGTTAATGGTACACTTGTTGGACCAAACCAATATGAATATACGTATACGGTTTCAGGACCAAGTGTAGATCAATATACTATTACCGTAAGAGATGCTAATGGATGTACAGATGTAGATGCTGTAGTGATTTATCCGGAGTTAATCGTAGATGCCAACTTTACGGTAGATCCTACCTGTACAAATAGTAATGCGGGTACTGTAGAAGCAACAGTTTCAGGAGGTTCGGCAACCGCAGGTAACTGGACTGTAATTTTATTTGATTTGAATGCCGGGGCTGATACAGGATTAGTACCTGTGTTTACTGCACCAGGTACCTATACCTTTAACCCAGTTCCTACAGGTGACTATGAGGTTAGAGTTACGGATGCGGTTTCCACTTGTTCTGCTGCAGATGCAGTTTCAAGGGCTCCACTGGTGGATCCTGTCTTGATTCTTGAGGAAGTAGTGGATGAAACTTGTGTGGGTGATGCCGATGGATCGATATTGGTTTCTATCGATACGGCAACGGATAATGACCCTCCTTTTACTTATGAGTTATATAGCGGCGCTGTTATTGCGGGTGTACCTATAACCACTCAGGTTAGTAATCCTTTATTTTCAGGATTAGCTCCGGGCGTATATAGTATAAGAGTAATATCTTCAATAGGGTGTACAGGAGATTTACTGAATATTACTATAACTGCTGCTACAGATCCAACTGCGACTCTGTCCAATACAGCCTATAGCTGTTCAGGTGCTGCAGAGAACTTCCCTGTGATTACTATTAGTGGATTAAGTGGAGGAACAGGAACTGGATATCGAATTGAATATACGGATCCCTCTGGTAATACGACGGGTCCTGCTACACCAGGTAGTTTGGATATCGATACAGGAACTGCAGGGGTTCAGATATTAGCGGATGAAGCCGGTAACTATACCTTTACAATATATGACAGTAATAATTGTGCTAATACATTAGCACCTTACAATATTCCAGCATTCCCGATTATGACGGATGCTTTGGTTAATCAGGTAACGCCAATCGATTGTGCTACCAATACAGAAGAAGTAACGGTAACAGTAACTGGCGGAACAGGACCTTATGACTTTGTTGAAATCAACGGATCTGGTCTTTCTCAAATTGGTGTAGCTTCAGGTGGGGCAACGACCACTAGTGGATCGTTCTTATTACCAGCAGTAGGTACTTACCAGTTTAGAGTTACGGATCAGGGTACTGGTTGTTCTATATTGACTTCACCATACGAGGTATTACCATACGATACTATCGATGGCACTATCGCTGTAGTAGCGCCTCCGATTGCGTGTTTTGGTGAAGCAACAGGATCAATTGAATTGACTGTTACCGGACATACAGGTCCTTATGATTATGTTGTAACTAATACTACTACAGGAACTATAACACCAGGATCTGGTGATACTACAGTGGCTAATCCACTAATTATATCAGGATTAGAAAGTGGTAATATACAGGTAACTATTACAGATCCAGTATCAACTTTTAACGACGTTACTAACATTGTATTTATTGATCAACCCGAGCAGTTAACGTTAGCATTAGTTTCTAATGATAATAGTTTCTGTACTTCAGATGGTCGAGTAGTTGTAGAAGCTAATGGAGGTACGGCACCATATACATTTACAGCGACAGATGTGCCTTTTGGTGGAACTTTAACCGTAACGAATGGAACAGGAATATTTGATTTACCTGGTTCATTAGCAGGTACTGACTATTTAATAACAGTTACAGACGATAATAGTTGTGCTTCGGTACCAGCTTCACTAACGATCACAGTATTCCAAACTGCAAACCCTACACTTGATCCATTAACGATGGATGATGTGTGTACGCACGATGGAAGCTATGTAATTACAGCAACTGGAACAAGTAATGTGGCTGCTCCTCCGGGAACAGGTGCATTAAGATTCCAGTTGAATGGAGGTACAATTGTAGATGCAAACAATGGATTAACGTCTCACAATTTTACAGTTTCGACTGCGGGTACATACACAGTAACAGCTTATGACGAAAACGGCTGTCCTACGAATACGGAAACAATAACAATATTCCCAGAATTGATTGTAACGGCAGATTATACTGCAGATCCTACGTGTAGAGATTTTGACGGTACGGTAACCGTAAACGTAACCGGTGGATCTGACTTTAGTACAAACCCAGCTAACTTTACCTTTGTATTGAATGGTACGGATAGTGGAGGTGCAGCAGTGAATATCACTCAATCAGGTGCAGGTGGTAATATCTTTACAGGTATATCTGCAGGGACATATACGGTAACCGTAACGGATACAAATATTCCTGGAATTTCAACTAGTACACCTTGTAGTGTAACGGTTAATGTACCAACATTACCGATACCTGTTGATCCTATTATCAGTGCTACTTCTGCAGCGGTTTCTTGTATCGGTGCAACAGATGGAACAGTTACTGTTGCCATTGATCCAACGACTGATGATGATGGTCCTTATACATATCAATTATTTATAAATACAGCAGTTCCTCCAGCAGTTACTATTGGAGCTCAGGTAGGTACAGACCAAATAGATAACCCTGTATTTACAGGAATACCTACTGGAGATTATGTAGTAATTGTTACATCAGATAGATTGTGTACAGATCAGGCATTAATAAATGTACCTAACGCAACTCAGGTTGTAGCAACAACAGCTCAATCTCCATATAGTTGTGCTTCAGATAATAGTGAAGTATTCCCTGTAATTACAGTAACTATAATAGATGGTACTGCACCATATACTGTTACTTATGTAACTCCTTCAGGGGACACAATTACAGCTATTGATGTAGTGGACGCTGATGCTGGAACTGCTGGTGTGCAGTATAATATTTTAGCGGATCAAGAAGGTAATTATAATATCACGGTGACAGACTTTAATGGATGTGCTACTGCTCCGGTTACTATTGTAGAAACAGTGAATCCTTTCCCTGTAATGACAAACCCAACAGTGACAGTTGATAATCCAATTACCTGTCCTGCAGGAGAAGATGTAACCGTAAGAGTTGAAGGTGGAGCAGGAGGTAACTATAACTTTACTGAAATTACTACTGGTCTAACGGTAGCTAATGTCCCATTTGGAACTAATGATGATCCGTCAACGGCTGGAGTGACAGAAACAGGAGCTCAGTTTACATTACCAGGTGTAGGAGTATATATCTTTGAGATCACAGACCTTACAACTGGATGTTCTATTAGAGTAACACACGAGATTGCTCCATTTGATTTAATAGATGTTGTAGCGGTACAAGAAACACCTGAATCCTGTTATCAGGATGGTGACGGAGCAATCCGTATTACCATTACAGGATATATAGGTGCTTTCAATTATACCATAATTGATACGGCTACAGGAGTTGAAGCTGTGGATATCAATGGTAATCCGATAACATCTGCAACCGGAAATGGAACTGCAACTTCAGATCCGTATACAGTAGTATTGCCATTTACAGCGACTACAGGTAATTACATTGTACAAATTGACGAAACCAACGATCCTTTATGTACAGAGACTTCTAACGTAGTAACCATAGATGGTCCTGCAATTCCTGTAGAGTTAACAATTACTCCTATTAATGATGTAGAGTTCTGTGAGCCTGCGGCTAACGGAGCTGTACAAGCTAGTGTTACAGGTGCTAGAGGCACGGTAACGTATCAATTGGCAAGATCTAGCGCACCAGGTACAATTATAGACTCTAACACTACTGGTAGGTTTGAAAACCTGACAGCGGATACGTATGAGATTACTGTGATTGACGATAACGGAACATTTACTTGTAACGATACGGAGACATTTACAATTCTTCCTCCAGCAAATGATGTTGTTGTAAATGCAGTACCAACCAATATTAGTTGTTTCGATGCAGCAGATGGAAGTATCACTGTTAATGCTACAGGTACTGATCAACCATTTGTGTATACTATAACACCGGCAGGTGGTAGTGAAAGTGGTCAGCAGACTTCGAATGTATTTAACTTCTTAACGGCTAATGATTATACCATCACAGTATATGATATCTATGGATGTTCTAGTACTGATACGGTAACGATTACTGAACCTAATGAAGTTACTGTAAGTGTGGATAACGTGACATTGATAACTTGTGCGATTAATACAATAGATGTTACCATATCAGGAAACGGTGATTTCCCGATACAAACACACGTTTTAGTAAACGTTACAGATGATAACAACTCAGTAGAAACTCAGGTGACGACAAATACTACATCACACACATTTACTAATTTACCAGAGGGTGAGTACCAGTTCTATGTGATTGATGTTAATGGATGTAGATCTGATTTAAGTACGATAGTACCTGTGATTCCTATTGACCAGATTACTTTTGAGTTAGATCTTGATTTTGCAAATGTAAACTGTACTGATGAAGCATCAGGTATAGTAGATGTTAGCAGAATTACGGGTGGTATTGGAAATTACAGATTCCAGTTGACCAATACAACAACTGGTCAGGTATTCCCGGGTGCTGGATTATTCCAGGCAGAAAGTCAGTTTACTGATCTTCCACCAGGTGACTACGTATACTTAGTGGAGTCTGATAGAGGATGTTCTGCAACGCGTACGTTTACTATTGTTAATCCACCACTATTCGAAAGAATAGATCCACAGATTACTGATGTAGTTTGTTTTGGTGAAGATAACGGATCGATCATAGTATTTGCTCAGGGAGGAACTCCGCCATATTCATTTGCTATTAGTACTTTCCCGGGTCAGTTCTTTAACGATGCTTCGGATAATGTGCCTTTCCAACATACATTTACAGAGTTGGAGCCGGGTGCTTACCAGGTGTTCTCTCAGGATGCTAATGGTTGTGGTCAGGTATATGATGTGGTAATCGGTGAACCAGAAGAATTATTGGTAGATATTGACGCTATCACTCCAGAGCTTTGTGCCGGAGACATGAATGGGTCAGTGACCATAACCATTACTGGTGGTACACCTCCATATTTTACAAACATCACCAACAATGATGCAGATTTTGCTCAGGATGTATTTACCTATAATGATTTACCAGGAGGACAAACTATAGTGTATATACGTGACTCTAATAACTGTAGAACAGAGATTGCTGCTGACATTCCTCCGGGAGTTGTATTAGGAGCAGATCTGACACCAAGATTAGAGTGTCCGGTATTTGATTATACGGACCCGGACAATCCGGTAATGACTCAAGGTCCTAGATATTTTGTAGACTTTGTATTGGTGCCTGGTTCAGTGACTACAGACATCACATATATGTTAACAGGAATCAATGGAACTCCAGACCCAAATCCTGCAATCAACTTTAACGGAGAGTTTGAAGTAGTACCAGGAGAATATGAAGGTTCTATGGAGCATATCGATGGATGTATTGAAGTCGTAGGTACAATAATTATTGAGGAGTACGAGCCATTATCAGTGCCAGTTGCTGTAATGACAAATAACCCTCAGGATCCTAATGAGTATGAAATAACTGTAACAGGTGGTATACCTCCATACACATTCTACGTAACCTTTGAAGAAGAAGGTGTAGAGAGAGAACTGGACGGCAATATCTTTACAGTTAGGGATACAGGTAACTATATCATAAGAGTTGAGGATAGTAGTGGTAGTACGTGTAGTGTAAGTGGTACTCAGTTATTGACGTATATCAATATTAGAATACCTAACTACTTTACACCTGGAGAAGACGATCCGTCAACACCGGATGATGAGAGTACCTGGTATCCTAGACAGATTACCTCTGATCAGGATCCTAATAATCCGACACAATTCTTCTTCGAAAACATGGAAGTAAGAGTATTTGATAGATATGGACGTCTGTTACAGGAGTTCAGAGGATATAGTAAAGGATGGGATGGAGTCTACCAAGGTAAAGAATTGCCATCAGGAGATTACTGGTATACTGTGATTCTTAATGATATAGATAACAGAAAGTTCACAGGTAACTTTACGCTATACAGGTAAATAAAATGAGACCTCAAACGTTTAGTATATATAAATTGAATTTAACCGAAAAGCTAATAGATGCGTAAGCAGTCTGAAATTAAAAAATTGATGAAAAGGTATATTGTAATATTCAGTCTTTTGGTAGGATGTTATGTAATGAAAGGGCAGGAATTTGTGAATCCTGTTCAAAATCAGTACATAGCAGATAATCCCTACTTGATTTCTTCTGCTTATGCAGGTATAGGTGATTGCTGGCAGCTAAGAGGTTCAGGATTTGAACAGTGGGTTAATATTGAAAACTCACCAGGTACGCAATCTTTGTCTATTGACGGTAGAATATCCGATAGATCAGGGGTAGGAGCCATATTGTTCAATGATAAGAACGGATTTACCTCACAGAAGGGTTTTCAATTATCGTTTGCGCATCACCTTACCTTAGATGAGTGGAGTAATCAATACCTTTCTTTTGGTATTAGTTATAAATTCACTCAGTTTGGGATCGATGCTACTGCGTTTAATGATGGAAATCCTGATAACCCTATTAATCCTGGTTTATCTAATATTAGCGTAAATAATTCTAATTTTGACATTGGATTTTTATACAGATTGGGTAGGTTCTTTTTAAGTGCTAATGCTATTAACTTATTGAATAAGCAGTTGGATGACTTTAACCCTACTGAGCCAAATACAATACAGAACTATTTTGTGTACACAGGATATACTTTCTATGATAAGTTTACTGATTTTGAGATAGAACCTTCCATTTTATATCAAAATTTTGCCGGAGACGGACGTTCTACAACAGATATGAATCTAAAGGTAAGAAAGCTTATGAAACGAGGGGATTATCTTTGGGGTGGTGTAAGTATGAGGTCAATAGTAGATCAGGACTTTAAACCCTTATCGGTATCTCCAATGATCGGAATCAAAAAGGCCAATTTTTATGTTGCTTACGGATATCAGGTAAATGTCAATGAGGTTTTTGAGCCATCTACAGCTGCAGGATCTCATATGATTACAGTTGGATTCGACTTTGCTTGTAGACAAAGTAAATGTGGATGTACGTATTAAGAGATTAGTATAATAATATTTAAAAAGGAGCTCAAAGCTCCTTTTTTTATGCTTGAGTAATAACGTAAAGTCCAAAAACAGCAACCATAAAATAACAGGTAATCGTTAAAGCACCTTGATAGTCTTTAGCAATTCTTTGCCCTAGTAGTAAAATCAATAAAGTGATTGAAGAAGCAAATATTGCCCAGATGGCATAAATAGTGTGTCCATCTTTTAGCAAGTAAATTAAACCAATAATAGCCAGTATAGAGGAAACTATTTCTGCAATCAATATTATTAATAATGATAGAGGAACAAAAGGAGCAATAAATGTAGACGAAAAGTGCCCTTTTAGCCAACTGATATTTCCCTTCCAGTCACTAATTTTATCTATACCTGACTGTAAAAAAGTGATCAATAAAAAGAGTAAGATGGTTATCGATACAATATGTTGCATAAAAAGACTTGCCATAATTTGAGTTTAGGGTTATAAAAAACTATATGCCACTTTTCTTATGAAGTAGACGGGTTAATTTGATAGATAAATCGGTAAGAATGATTTTTGAATTTCCATTCCTTTCTATATGGTACATAGCATCCTGTAATTCTTCTGTAATTTCGATGATGTTATTATCGTGGATAAAAGGGGCGAACTTTTCTAATTGAAATCCAGAGGTTTTAGGTTCAAGAAACACTAACATATCAGCTTTATAGTTCAGTAACATCGCTTGTCTGAAGAAATCCATACAATATCCTAAAAACTGCTTTTGAGTTTCCCTTCCGGTTGAAGCGATAGACTCACTCCAGGTAATTAACTCATTTATAGCAGATTTATTTCCTTTAGCCTTAAAGGCAGTACGCACCCATTGAATGAACCATTCTTCAAACTGTTCTTCTCCGCCGTCATGATGTAGAAGATGCATTGCTCTGTTAAAATTACCATTAGCCTGATGGGCAATTTTCAGCGCTTCAGTCTCGGACAAATTATGGTGATCAATCAATTCCTTTTGTATCACCTCTTCCCCTAAAGGAGGAAAGTGTAATACCTGACATCTGGATCGGATGGTTTGGATGATTTGTTCCTCTTCTTCTGTAATTAAAAGAAAAATAGTTTTTTCAGGTGGTTCTTCAATAAGTTTAAGCAGCTTGTTAGATGCTGAGGTGTTCATTTTGTCCGCCATCCAAATCAACATAATTTTATATCCGCCTTCATAACTTTTTAAGGAAAGTTTTTTTACGATATCCTGAGCCTCATCTACACCAATCTGACCCTGCTTATTCTCAATCCCTAAGGAGAGATACCAATCAAATATATTACCGTAGGGGTTTTGCTGTACAAAAGATCTCCATTCCTCTGCAAAAGCATCAGAAGTAGGATGTTTTTTAACCTTATCATTGGTAGCTACAGGGTAAGCAAAATGCAGATCAGGATGTGCTAAATGATCAAACTTAACATTACAAGCCTGATTACCTCCTGTGTTTTCGCTATTTTGATTTGTACATAAAATATATTGAGCATAAGCTATGGCCATAGGTAAAGTACCACTACCGCTAGCACCAACAAAAAGTTGTGCATGGGGGATTCTTCCGCGATCAGCGCTTGTGGTCAGGTAACTTTTGATATGGGGTAGTCCCAATATTTTGGAAAATAGCATACGCAAATATAAATCTTACTCGGTAAAGAAGAGCAGAATAAATAAATTTGAGTAAAACAACGCAAAAAAACTGCTTTTATGAGATTTGGTGCGTTACCCTGCGGGTCGGGCTATTCGCTACAAGTCCTCATCCATTAAAATGGACTCGGGGCTTTTCACTACTATCCCTAACGCCTTACACCATCTCCGGTACATACAGATGAGGTAGCTAAATATGAAATCCCTGTGTTCCTGTAATACTATATTAATATCAAATCAATAACTTTTTTAAAAAATTCCTAAAAACACCTTAAATAATAGAAAACCACTCAATTTTATAAGTCGTTGATGCTATTTTTTGTAGAAATACAACTATTTTCGTTTGGCAAAATTAAAACAACAATACAGGGGGCACGTCAGAACATTAGTTGCCGTATGGTAAACAAGACGCTGAGAAACTTCTGATACTTCTAAAACAGTACCATTACACATGAAAACAATCAACGATTTCAATTTCGAAAATAAAAGAGCTTTAATAAGAGTAGATTTTAATGTACCGTTAAATGATCAGTTTGAGGTGACTGATGACACAAGGATTGAGGCGGCTAAACCGACAATTATAAAGATTCTTGAAGATGGTGGAAGCGCAGTTTTAATGTCGCACTTGGGTAGACCAAAAGGAAAACAAGAAGAATTCTCTTTAAGTCATATTGTAGATAAGGTTTCAGATGTATTAGGGGTACAGGTTAAATTTGTGGAGGACTGCGTAGGGCAAACAGCTGAAGAAGCTACAGCTAATTTAGAGCCCGGAGAGGTAATTCTATTAGAAAACCTAAGATTTTACGATGAAGAAACAGATGGAGATGTTGCTTTTGCTGAAAAGCTATCAAAGTTAGGAGATATATATGTTAATGATGCCTTTGGTACAGCCCATAGAGCACATGCGTCAACAACTATTGTCGCACAGTTTTTTGAAGGCAAAAAGTGTTTTGGACAGCTTTTGGCTAAAGAGATCGAGAGTATCAATAAGGTACTTAAAGATGGTGAAAAGCCAATAACAGCTATTTTAGGAGGCTCTAAAGTATCCTCTAAAATAACGATTATAGAAAATATACTGGATAAAGTGGATCATTTGATTATTGGTGGTGGTATGACCTATACGTTTATCAAAGCCAAAGGTGGACAGATTGGTGACTCGATCTGTGAAGATGATAAACAGGAATTAGCATTAGAGATTCTAAAAAAGGCTGAGTCGAAAGGAGTAAAAGTACACTTACCTGTAGATGTCATTGGTGCTGATGCATTTGATAATAACGCGAATACTGAGGTATTGGAAGTGGGTCTTATCCCTAACGGATGGCAAGGATTGGATGTAGGCCCTAAGACATTAGAAAATTTTAAACAGGTGATATTGGATTCTAAAACTATTTTATGGAATGGACCATTAGGTGTTTTTGAAATGGAAAGTTTCGCTAGGGGCACAATCACTTTGGGCGAATTTATTGCTGAGGCTACAGAAAATGGAGCTTTTTCACTAGTAGGAGGAGGAGACTCCGTTGCTGCCGTAAAACAATTTGGCTTTGAAGACAAAGTTAGCTATGTCTCTACTGGTGGAGGTGCCATGTTAGAAAGCCTTGAAGGAAAAACATTGCCTGGA
>NZVW01000131.1 GCA_002697475.1 Aquimarina sp.
GGTAGTGATTCTGCAACAGGACAGTTAGGGGAGGTTAATGTCATTAATATTTTTACATCCTGATCCTCATTGACAAAAACATCATAGATTAACCCCAGTTCATATATGTCAACAGGGATTTCAGGATCATAAATAGTTTTAAGTACTCCAACAATTTTTTCTCCTAATTCTTTGGTGTCTATCGTATTTTGACTCATAATTTCTTTTTAAATAATAAATACATTAAGCGTTCAATTGTGTTTGATACGCGATGGCATACATTTTTAGTTGTTTTACCATGCTTACTAACCCATTGGCTCGGGTAGGGGAAAGATGTTCTTTAAGGCCAATCTCATCAATAAAAGATGTATCTGCCTCCACAATATCCTTAGGATGCTGATCAGAAAATGCTCGAATTAGAATAGCAATAATACCTTTAGTAATGATAGCATCACTGTCCGCAGTAAAAACTACTTTATCATTTTCCATATTGGCGTGAACCCAAACTTTACTTTGACACCCCTTAATTAAATTGTCTTCAGTTTTATATTTTTCTTCTATTAGTGGAAGAGACTTGCCCAGTTCGATCATGTACTCATACTTCTGCATCCAATCATCAAACATACTAAACTCATCAATTATTTCTTCCTGTATCTTTTCTATTGTCATTGCAATATAATTTTGTACAAAAGTACAACATGATGCTTAGCTATTCAATACTTTCTTTTTATAAGGATATTTGTTTTGTTGATATAAAAGAAAAGGGAAGCCTTATGGCTTCCCCCAACTAGTTAACTCAATCATATTAACTACTCAACGACTAATTTTTTAGTTGTTACTGTATTTTTATCAAATATCTTGACGATATAATGACCTTTTCTAAATTTGGAAACGTTTACCGTTTTGGAAGACGATGTATAAATTAATTGCCCTTGCTGATTGTAGAACTCAATTCTATCAGGATTTTTAGATACGTCATCATATTGTATGACTATGTCAGAAGAAGATGGGTTAGGGGATATGGTTAATGCAGGAGTACCGGAAGGGTTATCCGCTCTTAGACCACAACTATCATCATAAGTCACATCCTGAGAAGACTGTAAGTCGCTTTTAAAAGTTTGTAATGCAGAAGCATCATCTTTCAGCTTATAATCGAACCAGCTGTTTATAAAATTGAAAACTATCTCTTGCTGCTGCTGTCTTGAGATTTGAACACCTCCTGAAGAGCTGTTTTCACCAAAATCGCAAGCCCAGTTACTGTTAGCATAATAGCAATGAGCCCCACCTAGTATGTTAATAAAGTATTTACAAGAGGAACCCAGATTTTCATAGATAGGTATATGATTTTCCTGTGGGGGTGTTACACCATCACCCGATCCCGAAAATACTATAGCATCTGTAGTCACATCTGATGCGGGAGTTAACGTATCAAATCTTAAAACTGCAGGGGCAAATGTTACTAATGTGGCTACATCAACCAATGAGGCGGCTACGGTTGCAGCACCCCCACCCATGGAATGTCCAATCAGAGCAGTCTTATCTGATACCATACCAAATAAAGCTGAACCCGAGTTCGTGTTTTCAGATTGCATAGCACTTACCATAAAGGCCATGTCTTCTGCATATGCTTTATGGTTGGCAAAAAAGGAACCTTCTGTATTGACAAAGGCAACGATATATCCTCTAGGCACTAGTTCATTATAAAAATTGGTATAGGCATCTGAACCCATTATGAATCCGTGACCCAATACAATTACAGGAAATGTGCCGTCTATCGATCCCGATGTTGAAGTTGCCGTAGGATAATAAATTCTGGCATTAACCCTTCGGTTATTTCGATCAGAATCTCTAAAGGTTTTGGAGTAATTTCTAACGCCAAATTCTTGCGCAACGCTCAGAGAATAAACAAAAAAGAGCGCTAAAACATAAAATAGTGAATTTTTCATTTGTGTGGTTTGTTAAATGTTAGTTACATAAAGCTATAATGCAAAAAAGTATTATGCAAGCATAGCACTTGTGGCTATTTGCGGTTATGGAACAAACTTTTAACTTATAAACCGTAAAAAAGGGCCAAAAACAGCCCTTTTTGAAATTTTGATATTTTTGACTTGTACTAACAAACGTTAGTTCAGCATGGTTTTGGCTTTCCTAACTGCTTCAACAAGAACGTCAATTTCCTCTTTTGTGTTATAAAATGAAAACGATGCTCTTACAGTTCCCGGAATTTTGTAATAATCCATTATGGGTTGTGCACAATGATGACCAGTTCTTACAGCTACACCTAACTTGTCGACAATAGTGCCTATATCATAAGGATGAATTCCTTCTATATTAAATGAGATCACGGAGGTTTTATTTTTAGAGGTACCATAAATACGTAAACCTTCTATTTCCAATAGCTTTGACGTTCCATACTCCAGAAGTTCTTTTTCGTATTGTGCAATGTTATCAAAACCTATACTATTCATATAGTCCAATGCAGCACCAAAGGCTATTCCACCACATATATTAGGTGTACCGGCTTCAAATTTATGAGGCAGACCTGCGTATGTGGTTTTTTCAAAAGTTACTGTCTCTATCATTTCCCCTCCACCCTGATATGGAGGTAATTTGTTAAGCCATTCTTCTTTGCCATAAAGTAGTCCTACTCCGGTAGGGCCACATAATTTATGTGCTGATGCCACATAAAAATCGACATCCAGTGCCTGTACATCAGGTTTAATATGAGGACAAGATTGTGCACCATCTATCAACACAGCGGCTCCAACGGAATGAGCTTTTGTAATGATTTCTTCAATAGGATTAATAGTTCCTAAAGCATTAGAAATATGATTGACAAAAACCAGTTTAGTTTTGTCTGAAATTAATTTATCATATTCCGTCATAATAAGTTCTCCCTCTTCATTCATAGGAATAACTTTTAGCTGCGCTCCTGTTCTTTCACATAACATTTGCCATGGTACAATATTAGAGTGATGTTCTAATGCCGAAACTATAATTTCATCTCCCTTATCTAAAAGACTCGAAAAACCCGTAGCTACAATATTAATACTATGGGTAGTTCCTGAGGTCAGTATTATTTCGTGAGCTTTAGCGGCATTAAAATGTCGCTGAATTTTTTGACGAGCAACTTCATAAGCGTCTGTAGCCTCTTGAGATAACGTATGTACACCTCTATGAATATTAGCATTGTAATTGCTATAATAATCTACAATGGTATCTATAACTGCTTGAGGAGTTTGGGAAGTTGCTGCGTTATCAAAATAAACCAGAGGTTTTCCGTTTACTTGCCTCTTTAAAATAGGAAAGTCCTCTCTAATTTTATATACATCTAACATAAGGTCTTTTTCTAAAAGACAAAGGTACAGTTTTGAATTTTTTTAGTCCAGCATTTCCTATTTAGTTCATCATAAAAAAAGGGATAATCTTAATTAAGATTATCCCCTTAGAATAGTTAAAGAGTTTGTGTTAGTTTACCAGACCTGCTCTTGCACCACCTGATTCAAGAACTGATCGCATTCTTAATTTTTGACCATTACTAAACATATACATACAAGCATCATCAACGTAATCCATATAGTTCATTGTCATATCGTTAGATTTACAATGGTTAGTTGGGTATGAAGGACAGCCGTAGTTAGCTCTGTCAGAGCTAGGAGTATCATTTACATAATCATCTTGTCTACAACGACCATCACCCCAGATATGTCTTAAGTTTAAGTAGTGACCTACTTCATGGGTAGTTGTTCTTCCACCGTCAAATGGAGCAGCCACATAACCTTGCGTACCGAAATATTGTGGGCCAATTACTACTCCGTCAGTTGAAGAGCTACCACCAGGGAATTGTGCATATCCTAAAATGCCTCCTCCTATGTTACAAACCCAGATATTTAGATATTTTGCCGGATCAATAGGGTCAACTCCTCCTTGACTTGATTTTTTCATATCGTCTCTGGTTCCCCATGACGTTTTGTTAGAAAATTTTCTGGTTATACCGGCAAGAGTAAACTGAATTTGAGTGTCTGCTGCTCTGTCGGCAAACTCAGAAGGAGCTTGATTAGCGTCAGAATTTGTCATTCTGAAGTCTTCATTTAGCACTTGCATCTGAGAGTTAATCTGAGCTTCGCTAATATTTTCCTGACTTGAATTATAAATTACGTGTACATAAACCGGAATAGTTACCACAGGAAAATCTGTGGGTGGTTCATTATCATTACCTCCGCCACCTGAGCCTCCATTTCCGGGTCTTTTAGATTGGATAAAACTTTTAGTTTGATTTTCAATTTCTTCTAAAACCTGAAGTCTACCAGGATTCGACTTGATTTGTTCTTCTAAAACTTCGTTAGATTTACAAATTCTTGATTTTCCTGCAATTTCCCCGTTGTAGTTGATTTGCTCCTGTTCGTTTGTCATTTCGTCCTTATTACAAGACGCAAAAATGAGTGATAGGGCAGCGAACCCTAAAATGATTTTTTTCATAAGAAAATAAGTTGAGTTATTAATTCGGCGGGAAATGTAGTTAAAAGAATATTAAATTCACAACAGTAGTGTAAATTTTTTGTTAACAACACAATTGTTTAGTTTGTCTTAAAAAACCTACAAACCTTGAAAAGCAGTTACTTAGATTAAATTTTGAGAAAAAAAAATCTCGTAAAAAAATACGAGATTCTAAATGATTGGGTTTGATACTTTTTTATAGATCAAATCCTAAATTAACACCTAGTTTGTTTGCTATAAGTTTGTTTATTCTGTTTTTTAATTCCGGTATTCTTACAGTTTCCAGAACGTTATTGGCAAAAGCATACATCAATAAAGCGCGAGCTTCTTTCTGACCAATTCCTCTGGATCTTAGATAAAAAAGTGCACTTTCATCTAACTGCCCAATTGTACATCCATGAGAACATCTTACATCATCCGCAAAAATTTCCAGTTGAGGTTTAGAGTTAATAGTAGCTTTATCACTTAGCAAAATATTATTGTTTGATTGAAAAGCGTTTGTTTTCTGAGCTTCTTTATTAACGATGATCTTACCATTAAAGACTCCCGTAGCATTTTCATCAAAAATACCTTTATAATCCTGATGACTTTCGCAGTTAGGTTCTGTATGATGTACTAGGGTATTGTGGTCAACGTGCTGTTTTCCTTCGATTATGGTTACACCATTTAAGATTGAATTGACGTGTTCCCCTTTTTGATAAAAATTGAGATTATTTCTGGTCAGGTTTCCACCAAATGCAAAAGTATGAACAGATACAGTACTTTGCGTTTGTTGTTCAATAAAGGTATTATCGATTAAAGAGGCATTTTGATTATCATTTTGAATTTTATAATAGTCAACAATTGCACGCTTATCAGCAAAAATTTCTGTTACACTATTGGTTAAAACAGGATTTTCAGTTAAACTTTGATGACGCTCTATAATCTGAACCTGAGAATTTTCTTCAACTACGACAAGGTTTCTGGGTTGAAGCATTTGAGCAGATTCTTTACCTGTAGAAAAATGAATAATTTGTATAGGTTTATCAGCCAGCCTATTTTTAGGTATATAAATGTACGCACCTTCTTTAGAGAAAGCGGTATTCAATGAAGTTATACCATCCTGCTTAGCTATCTTATTAAAATAATTATCAATGACTACTTTGTATTTATCATAGTTTAGTGCAGAAGACATTAAACAAACATCCATTTTGTCATGTGTCGTAGCAGATAAGTGTGATGAATACCTTCCGTCAATAAATACAATTTTATAAGTATCTATATCGTGTAAGAAATACCTTTTTACATCTTTAAAGTCTAAAGCATTTTCTTCTTTAGGAAAAACACTGTAGTCGTGTTTTAGTATAGATTTCAATGAAGTATATTTCCAAGCCTCTTCTTTTTTTGAAGGAAATCCTTTTTCTTCAAAAATTTTGATTGCTTGGCTTCTTATATCATGTACTGGTGCATCAACATTTACAGTGTTTTCAAAAGCTAAAAACGATGAGACCAATTTATCCTTCATGTCCATTTTATTTCAAGTTTTTAGTTCAATATATTGAACTTGCTTATGCTTTGATTTCTTCTTTGATCCAGTCGTAACCTTTTTCCTCTAATTCCAGAGCTAATTCTTTAGAGCCGGATTTTACAATTTTACCATCATACAAAACGTGTACATAATCAGGTATTATATAATCTAACAGACGTTGATAGTGCGTAATAACAACCACAGCATTTTTATCGCTTTTAAGTTTATTGACACCATTAGCTACAATTCTTAAAGCATCAATATCCAAACCTGAATCTGTTTCGTCAAGTATGGCTAACTTAGGTTCCATCATAGCCATTTGGAAGATTTCATTTCTCTTTTTTTCTCCACCAGAGAATCCTTCATTCAGAGATCTTGATAAAAACTTTCTATCAATTTCAAGGAGTTCAGATTTTTCACGGATTAGCTTAAGCATATCCTTAGCCGGCATTTCTTCCAGGCCTTGTGCTTTTCTGGTCTCATTAATAGCAGTTTTCATAAAATTAGTAACTGTTACTCCAGGAATTTCTACCGGATACTGAAAAGACATAAATACACCTTTATGGGCACGTTCTTCAGGGGCAAGCTCTTCTATATCCTCTCCCTCCAGCATTATATTACCTTCTGTTACCTCATATTCCTCTTTACCCGCTATTACATTTGCTAAAGTACTTTTTCCTGCTCCGTTAGGACCCATGATGGCATGAACTTCTCCTGCCTTTACATTTAGATTAAGGCCTTTTAATATTTCTTTGCCTTCAACACTAGCATGTAAATTTTTGATATCTAACATTCCTAATTTATTGTTTAGTCTTTAATTTTCATTTTCAGCTTCAGTTTCAGTTCCTGAAGACTTAATCTTTGTAGGCAGCTCAGATGTTGGTGCTGATACTCCTATTATTTCTTTAATTTCTACAATTTCTTCCCATCCGTCCTGTGAATTAGGTTTTATCAAACCTTTAATAACCACAGGAACCATATCATATTGCTCTCGCTGTAATGGAGCTGTTTGTTTTGCCAATTCTTTAGTCAAATCCGTTATCTGAACACCGTAGATAAAGTCTTTGCCCTTAATTACTGCAGCTTCATCAATTAGTATAAACTCCCCTCTGATTAAAGTAGGCTCTGATTCTTCAGGTTTATTTTTACAAGATAAGATCAGGATTCCTACGAATAGTACAAAACATAGTTTCTTCATTGCACAATGGTGATTTAAGGTTATTTTATTTACCCTACAGAACCTTCTAGTGATATTTCTAAAAGCTTTTGAGCTTCAACTGCAAACTCCATCGGTAGTTTGTTCAAAACCTCTTTACTAAAACCATTTACAATCAAAGCAATCGCCTTTTCAGTATCAATACCTCTTTGATTACAGTAAAAGATTTGATCTTCACCAATTTTACTGGTAGTGGCTTCGTGCTCTATACGGGCTGTTTTATTCTTCGCTTCTATATAAGGAAACGTATGAGCCCCACATTCATTGCCCATTAACAAAGAATCACATTGTGAAAAGTTTCTGGCGTTTTCTGCTCTACTATTTATTTGTACTAGTCCACGGTAGCTATTTTGCGACTTACCAGCGGATATACCTTTTGAAATAATTGTACTTTTTGTATTTTTTCCAAGGTGAATCATTTTAGTACCAGTATCCGCCTGTTGATAATTATTGGTAACTGCAATAGAATAAAATTCACCAACTGAATTATCACCTTTTAATACACAAGAAGGGTATTTCCACGTAACTGCAGATCCTGTTTCTACCTGTGTCCAGGATATCTTGGCATTAGTTTCGCAGAGCCCTCTTTTAGTTACGAAGTTAAAAACTCCTCCTTCACCTTTGGAATTTCCGGGATACCAGTTTTGAACTGTAGAATATTTAATTTCTGCGTCATCAAGAGCAATCAATTCCACTACGGCAGCGTGTAGTTGATTTTCATCTCTTGAAGGTGCAGTACAACCTTCCAGGTAACTAACATAACTACCCTCATCGGCAACGACAAGTGTTCTTTCAAACTGTCCGGTACCTGCTTGATTTATTCTAAAATACGTGGACAATTCCATAGGACATCTTACCCCCTTAGGAATATAACAAAAGGATCCATCACTAAACACAGCAGAGTTTAGAGCCGCATAAAAATTATCCTTGCGGGGAACTACTGTACCAATGTATTTCTTGACAAGTTCAGGGTGCTTTTGAATAGCCTCCGATATAGAGCAAAATATGATACCCTTTTCTGCAAGAGTTTCCTTAAAGGTAGTAGCTACAGATACAGAATCCATAACAATATCTACCGCTACCCCTGCTAACTTTTTTTGTTCTTCAAGAGAAATACCTAGTTTTTCAAAAGTTGCCAATAACTCAGGATCAACTTCATCTATACTATTATATTTAGGTTTTTTATTAGGAGCTGAATAATAAGATATATTTTGAAAATTCGGCTTTTTATATTTTACATTAGCCCATTCCGGTTCTTCCATTTCTTGCCAGACTCTAAATGCTTCAAGCCTCCAATCGGTCATCCATTGTGGCTCATTTTTTTTGGCAGAAATAGCTCTTACTATATCTTCATTAAGTCCTACAGGAAATGTTTCAGACTCTATGTCTGTATAAAACCCGTATTCATATTCTTTGGTTTCTAACTCTTTCTTTAAATCGTCTTCAGTATACGCCATACGTTATCCTTCTCTTTTTAGAGATTATAATGAAAAACTTTCTCCACACCCGCAAGTTCTGCTGGCATTAGGGTTATTAAAAACAAACCCGGTTCCATTTAGACCACCAGAATATTCTAATGTTGTTCCTACCAGATATAGAAAGCTTTTTTTGTCTACAATAATTTTAATACCGTTGTCCTCAAAAACTTTGTCGCCGTCGATTTGTGTTTTATCAAATTTAAGGTCGTAGGATAAACCTGAACAACCTCCACTTTTAACCCCGACACGTATAAAATCGGACTCGTGATTAAAGCCGTCTTCTTTCATAAGCTCAATCACTTTACTCTTCGCCTTTTCTGAAACTTTAATCATATTAATAAATAGATTAATTCTAAATTGAATGCAAATATACTACATAAGTAGCTTTTATCAGCAAAACCTAACATTTATCTGATATATGATATAATAAGGGAAAACTATAGTAAAAAAGGATTCCTTATCCATTGAACAGGATAAGGAATCTAATGGGAAAAGCAAAATTATTTAATACCTAAATAGGGATTATAAATATAAGTTTTGCTAAAGTTACCTAAGTTGTTAAAATATTCATCGACAAGGTGAGCAGGATAATACGCCAGATCACCGGCAAGTAGGCCCTGCGCATCTCCGTCATCTTTATCATCCCAATTCCATGGTGCATTGGCAGTTCCGTTTCCTACTGATTTTTGAAAGGATTTAGCATTATTAAAAAGGCTAATGTTGAATCTCTGATCCCACATTCCACCTGACTTAAATATATCAACAAGCTTATACTTAACATTTCTATCATAGATATCAGAAGGATATTCACTCGTTGAGATACTCGGATAATACACCACATAATCACTACCTCCAGGCGCTAATTTTGAATGCGCTTTGATGCCATGTCCTTTTGCCTCAGCTGCTGTCTTAAATCTGGTAATTCCATTATCATTTTGTATTGTCAGGGTTCCGTCTATATTTTCGTTTCCATCTGTTAATCCTGAGTCAGGTGCTTTATAAGAATAAAAATCAGAATGGAAAACTGTAACTATACCTTGTGGTTTACCATATGTCGAACCATCCTTTTTTACGATGGTAAGTACGCCTTCCAAATCATTTTCGTGTTCGTCAAAATAGTACAGAAAGAATACATCAGTCCAATCTCTGGGATGGAAAAAGGCATAAATGATAAAATAATGTGTTGTAGTTTCAACAACTGAATAGTACCCAACCGCATTGCCTTTGTAAGATGAGTTTGCAATATTATTCCAGTTGTTTTTTGCATTAAAATCTCCGTCAAAATCATAGGCTGTTATGTAATCTGCCTTACCATTAATACCATGAAATCCTGTTCTATCTACATCCTGATAATGAACGGGAGCGTGATGATATGCCAGATCTAGATAAAAGGCACTGTTTTTTGTTGCAACATTTTGCAAATCTTCATGTTCAGGATTAAAAGAGTTTTCACAGCTCATTAAAAAAATGGTTATGAGGACAAGGGAAATAATTTTTTTCATTTTGGTTTTAATTTTAGGTTAGTGAACCTTAAAACTAGAACTTCAAAATGGAGGAGGTTTTAAATTACGTTTAAGCGAAATTTACTATTTGATTGATTTTAAGTTAAGTGGATTAAGTTTAGTTAAATAATTTATCTTTTACAGCCAATTTATAGGATTGGCCAATGGGGATTTTAGTATTATCTACATGGATTTGATTTCCGACAATGGATTGGATATGATTTATGTTGACTATAAAAGAACGGTGGGTTCTTATAAATACATTATTGTCTAAAGTATTTTCGAAATAAGAAATAGATTCATGAATGACAAATACTTGATCATTTACTATCATTTTCACGTAATTACCGTAACTTTCAATATAACGGAGGTCATTTAGTTTAATTTGATGAATTTCTTTATCTCCTTTTAGAAATAATCGATCATCATTATGTTGCTTAACAGTATTGCTGTTTATTGCAGGTGATGTTACGGGTTGCTGTTTTTGAGTAACTTTTACATAAGCCTTGATAAAACGTTCAAAGGAAAAAGGCTTTAATAGGTAGTCAGTTACATCAAGCTCATAGCCTTCAAGAGCAAACTCTGAGTATGCTGAAGTGACTATTATAGCGCGTTTTTTTTGCAATGTTCTTATAAAGTCTAAGCCTTTAAGCCTAGGCATTTCAATATCTAAAAACATTAGATCAATTTGATTTTGTTTTAGAACTTCCATGGCCTCTAAAGCATTATAGCAGTTTTTTACTAAAATTAATTCTTGCAATGATGCGGCATAATCTTGTATTATGGTATGAGCTATGGGTTCATCATCAACAATTATATAATTCATCTTAGTTTATTTCTAATTGTAATCTGCCACTAAAAGTATTACCCTCGTTGTTGATTTCTAAGAGATAATCGGAACCGTAAAGAATCTCTAATCGTTTTTTTAAATTTTCTAAACCGATTCCTTTTTGTTTTGACGACTCAGAAGGGTCATAGTTATTAGTAACTCTAAATATAATCTTATTTTTTATGACTTGCAGATGTATAAATACATAGGCTTGATCTGTCAATGTATCTACACCGTGTTTAAATGCATTTTCTAATAATATTATGAACAATAGAGGAGGAATCAAAACTCCCGGTCTGTCAATAACTTTTTTAAACTGAATATCAAGTTTTTTATGTTGTCGAATTTCCTGAATTTCAATATAGTTTTCCAGATACTCTATCTCTTCTTCAATTTTTACAAGATTTTCTTTTCCTTTATAAATAACATATCTCATAATATCTGATAGCTTTAAAATTAAATCAGGTGTTCTATCAGATTTTTGCTTTGCCAAGCCATAAAGATTATTTAGTGTATTGAAAAAAAAGTGTGGATTTACCTGTTGTTTTAATAAAGCCAATTCAGCTTTAGTTTTATCTGCCTTTAAGTTTTGAAACCATTTCCATTGATCATAAACCCATAAAACTATAAACAGGGGTACAGGAAAAAGAAACACAAAAAACAAATCGAGATTTTCACTGTGAGTACGTTCCTTATAATAAAAGACAAATATGAAAAATAAGATTAATAGTACGCCATATATACCAAGGATTAAGAACTTGTATTTGTTAAAAAAACCAGGAGCTATAATATAAAAAATACCTAACCAAAATAATGTAACCAATGCAAATGTGTACGGGTTATCAGGCACACCCATATAGTTGTCCAGGGTAAAAAGAGAGGTAAAAAGAACTGAAAGGATTATGAGTTTAATTAAAAACCTTTTTTGTTGGCTAAGTAAGGAAGTAGCTTTTAGGTTTCTATATTTCTGTATATACCAGGACCAAAGAATATAAATATTAGTCATTAAAAATATGAATATAGATATTACAGCTATTACTTTAAATCCAAAATGTTTACCAGTCACAAA
>NZVW01000132.1 GCA_002697475.1 Aquimarina sp.
TGAAATATTCCTGTAATTTATAAGAAAAACCAAGTGGATCATTTAATTTAACGAAGCCTGAGAACAAAAACAGAATCCCTACAAATATCCTGGAAAAACCTACTAATATCTTCATATTTACTATCCTATTGATTTAAAAATGGGTAACAATATAATGGAATAAAGCATAATTAAAGAAGCTTTAACAACATTTAAACTAATTCTCAGCTTCTCCTAAATGTATCATTGCGAATACTGCATAATTAATCATATCCTGATAATTTGCATCTACACCTTCACTAACCGAAGTTTTTCCTTTATTATCCTCAATTTGCTTCACTCTTAGTAATTTTTGCAGAATCAAATCTGTTAATGAACTAACTCTCATTTCACGCCATGCTTCACCATAATCATGATTCTTATTCATCATTAAATTTTTGGTCACGCTTATTTGCTTATCATACAATTTTGAGGCCTCTTCAGGAGATAAGTCAGGCTGGTCTGCAATTCCCTTTTCAAGTTGAATTAAAGCCATTGTACAATAATTAATAATCCCTATAAACTCTGACACTTGCCCTTCATCCACCTTCTGAATTTCATTTTCCTGAAGACTTCTGATTCGCTGTGCTTTTATAAAAATCTGATCAGTCAGTGATGGTAACCTCAAAATTCGCCAGGCACTACCATAGTCTTTCATTTTACGATTGAATAAATCTCTGCACTTGGTAATAATTTTATCGTATTGTGAAGATGTATCTTGCATTTAGCTTTTTAATTTTGCGTAAATTTCGTTCAATATAGGAATTAAACCAACTATTGCTATAAAAATATGATATTCGTCTTATGACAATTAATTGTAAAGGAAATTTGATAAGCCTTGAAAACCCAAAGGTAATGGGCATTCTCAATTTAACTCCAGACTCATTTTATGACGGAGGAAAATATAAAAATATTGATCAGGCTATCGTACAGGTGGAAATAATGTTAAAGGAAGGAGCTGATTTTATAGATGTGGGAGCGTACTCCTCCAGACCCGGGGCAGATCATATTTCTGAAGAAGAAGAGCTTTCAAGAATCCTCCCTATTGTTGAATTTATTACTAAAGCATTTCCAGAAATTATACTCTCCATCGACACTTTCAGAAGTAGAGTAGCTCAATATTGTATTGAAGCGGGAGCTTCAATCATAAATGATATTTCAGCAGGAAACTTAGATTCTAAAATGTTTGAAACAGTAGGTAGCTTAGCTGTTCCTTATATAATGATGCATATGAAAGGAACTCCGCAAAACATGGTAGACTTAAATACATATGAAGATCTAATCAAAGAAATTCAATTTTACTTTTCTCAGAAGGTGAAATTAGCAAAAGCACATAAAATTAATGACATTATAATTGATCCTGGATTTGGTTTTGCTAAAAATATAGAGCAGAACTTTGAGCTTTTAAAAAAGCTCTCCGTTTTTAAACTTCAAGATTTACCTATTCTTGTTGGAGTTTCCAGAAAATCAATGATTTATAAAACTTTAAAAACAAAACCCGAAGAAGCTCTAAATGGAACAACATTCTTAAATACCCTGGCATTACAAAATGGAGCCAATATTCTCAGGGTCCACGACGTTAAAGAAGCTAAAGAGTGTGTTGAACTCTATAAACTATACAAATCGGCTTAGGCGATATAATTTGTTTATATTTATTGCATAATGAGTCTTACATCTAAAACCACATACTATTGGACTTTATCAACCTGAGGATACTGGATATCCTGGATATCGTACTTGTTGCATTTTTACTATACTATGTTTATAAACTGGTAAAGGGTACCGCTGCTATCAATATTTTTATTGGTATCGTAATGATTTATTTGGTCTGGAAACTTACTCAGTTTTTAGCTATGGAAATGCTGAGCAGTGTTTTAGGTGAATTTATTGGAGTGGGTATGTTTGCCTTAATTGTAGTTTTTCAACAAGAGATACGCAAGTTTCTCTTAATGATAGGGTCTACTAATTTTGGGAGAAGAAGAAACTTTCTTAAACAGCTGAAATTTATGCGGGATACTACTGAGGAAAGTTTAACCGATATCAATGCCATAGTACACGCTTGTGAAAATATGGGAGAATCTTACACTGGTGCCTTAATTGTTATTAAAAGAAATACATCTCTTGATTTTGTAAAAACCAGTGGTGATCAAATGGATATTTCTGTAAATGCTCCGATAATTGAAAGTATCTTTTACAAAAACAGTCCCTTGCACGATGGCGCTATGATTATTGAAGATAACCGCATTGTGGCAACCCGTGTAATTCTACCTGTTACCAATGACAGAGAAATGCCACTACGCTTCGGGCTCAGACATAGAGCTGCCGCTGGCATAACTGAAAAGACAGATGCATTAGCCATTGTAGTTAGTGAAGAAACAGGTCAGATTTCTTATCTAAAAAATGGTGGATTTATTATTTTTAACGACAGAAATGAATTAATACAAAAGATCAAACGACATTTGACGTAATGAATACCTTAGTCAACGTATCCAACTGTAAAAATTGTGGGCATCAAATTGAACAGTTTAATTTTTGTCCGAAATGCGGAGCAAAAAAAATAACAAAAAGAATTACGTTTAAAAATTTGATCTCAGAATTTTCTGATAGATTTTTAAACCTGGACAATTCACTGCTCAAAACTTTTATTCATCTTTTTACAAAACCTGAAGAAGTAATTGACGGATATGTACACGGCTTACGTAAAAGATATATCAATGCTTTTGGGTATTTTGCTATTTCGTTAACAGTAACAAGTATTTATACTTTTTTGACGAAAAGTAAAATGAAGGAACTGATGGTTAGTACTGCAATGAACGAAGAGCAAATCCAAATGCAACAATCGATCTTTGATACGACAGCACAATATCAATCTATTATTAACTTTATATTGATACCATTGTTGGCCATTATATCCAGAATAGTATTTTGGAATTATAAAAAATATAATTTGACTGAGCATTTTGTGATCTACCTTTACAGTTACTCACATATAGTGACCTGCGTAGCAGTGCTTATGCTTCCTTTTGTATTGCTTTCAGATAATTTCTTATTGGTATCTGTTATACAATTCAGCATATACATAATTTACATAGCTTATGTACTGAAACGAATTTATAATCTTAGCTTTCAATCGATTATACTCAAAACATTGTTGTTTTTCGGAATCGGAGGTATTGGTTATTTTATTTTCTCTATTATAATTGTGATAATACTTTTGCTAACTGGTCAGCTAGATTTAGAGATGTTTAAACCTAAGCAATAAATTATTCAACGGAGGACACAAATTGAACTTCATAAAGATTTCTATAATAACCATTTGAAATCTTTAATAATTCTTTGTGATTACCCTCTTCTACAATTTTACCTTGATCCATAACAATAATTTTATCAGCATTGCGGATGGTGGCCAATCTATGCGCAATTACAATTGAAGTCCGGCCTTTAGTTATTTTTTCTGTTGCCCGTTGAATTAATTGCTCACTGTATGTATCAACCGAAGAAGTGGCTTCGTCAAGAATTAAAATACTGGGATTGGTAACATACGCTCGCAAAAATGAAATCAATTGTCGCTGACCAGAAGAAAGCATTGCTCCCCTTTCCTTAACATTATAATGATAGCCATTGGGTAGACTCATTATAAAATCGTGAATTCCTATTTCCTTTGCAGCTTTTATCACCTCATCCTCTGATATAGTGGTAGACCATAATGTAATATTATTAAGTATGGTATCTGCAAAAAGAAAGACGTCCTGAAGTACCACAGCAATATGACTCCTCAGGTTTTGCAACTGAATTTCTTTAATGTTGACATCATCTATTAAAATATCCCCTCCATCTATTTCATAAAACCTACTTAATAAATTAACTATAGTTGATTTACCTGCTCCAGTGGCCCCAACAATAGCAACCGTATCTCCTTTTTTTACTTTAAGAGAAATCCCTTTCAGCACTTCCTCATCATCAACATAACTAAATCTTACATTTTTAAACTCTATATTTCCTTTTACGGTTTCCAATATTTGATTACCAGTATCGTCTATTGCAGATTGCGTATCCAAAATACCAAAAACTCTATTTGCAGCTACCATACCCATTTGCAAGGAGTTGAACTTATCTGCTATTTGTCTTAATGGTCTAAACAACATTTGTGACAATTCAATAAACGCTATAACTACACCAAGACTAATGACTCCACCTTCCGCGGCATTAAGACCTCCATACCATACAATCAAACCTATAGTAATACTACTCGACATCTCTGCAATAGGAAAGAAAATTGAGTTATACCAGACTGTTTTTATCCAACCCTTTTTATGCTTTTCATTAATGACTTTAAAATTTTCGTACTCCTTATCCTCCCTATTAAAAAGTTGGACTATTTTCATTCCCGTTATTCGCTCTTGAACAAATGAGTTAAGATTAGAAACCTGAGTTCTAACCTCTTCAAAAGCTGCCTTCATTTTTTTCTGAAAAACTCTTGTTGCATAGAGTATCAAGGGCAAAATAACAAGGACTAACAAAGTCAATCTCCAACTTTGAGAAAACATAAAGCCCAGAATTACCAGCATTTTTAAAAGATCACTGATAATCATAAAAAGTCCTTCGCTAAAAATACTGGCTATAGTCTCTATATCACTAACAGCTCTTGTCACCAATCTACCTACTGCCGATTTATCATAGTACTGCTTTTTAAATCCCATCATATGATTAAAAAGTTTAACTCTGATATCTCGAATCACATGCTGGCCTAACCAATTAGCAAAAAAGACAAATAAGAATTGAAAGATTACTTCCAGAACTAATGCTCCCAACATTAAGGTAACAAAATACACCAGCAGTTCACCATCTTTAGGAATGATGGCTTTATCAATTATGTTTTGAAGTATTAAAGGTCTCACAACCGCAACACCAGATACTAGTACTGCAGCTAGTGCTACAAAATAAAATGTAACCTTATAAGGTTTTGTGAACTTTAATAACCTTTTAAAAAGGTTTATATCAAAAGCGTTTCCTGTTTTTTCTGCCATTTACTTATAAATAAATGTGGTCGGGATATTTTACATCCGTAAGATACAATCCTTCTGCAGGGACCGAGTAACCAGCATCACTTCGATTCTGGCTCAGAATTATTCGTTCCATATCCTGCACTTTCATCTTCCCTTCACCAATCTCTATTAATGTTCCTACAATAGCTCGTACCATATTTCTCAAAAATCGATCTGCTGAAATATAAAAAATATAGTGACCGTCTTTCACTTCCCAACCGGCTGATGCAATATTGCAATTATACGTTTTTACATCCGTTTTGGACTTACTAAAACATTTAAAATTGATATGATTTAACAGTAATTTAGCAGCCTCATTCATGCGATCAATATCAACACTTCTTCTTAAATAATATGCGTTATCAATCAGAAAAGGGTTTTTCTCAAGTAATAAATGATACTCATAAGATCTAAGAATGGCATCAAATCGTGCGTGAGCATCCTCCTTGACAGCTTTTATATTTTTTACAGCAATATCATTAGGCAATATAGAATTCAATTTATATCGAAAATCTATCTCGTCAATATTTACGTCAATATCAAAATGGGCAACTATAAATTTTGCGTGCACTCCTGCGTCTGTTCGACCAGCCCCCACTATCTCAGTATTATTTCTCAGCAAAAGAGACAATTTTTCCTCCAGTACCTGCTGAACAGAAATTGCGTTTGGCTGACGCTGCCACCCGTGATAATTAGTACCTTTATATTGTAATTCTAAGAAATATCTCAAGGCTTTCTTTACTTTTGTTTTTTTTAAAGAAGGTACAAATATACTTCTAAAAAGAAATACACGAACAAACTCTTATAACATACTATATTTTAAAAGCCTTTCTCTTGAAAAAGATATTATTACTCAGTGACACTCATAGTTATATTGATGATAGAATTTTACATTATGTTGATAGTGTTGATGAAGTATGGCATGCAGGAGACATTGGCGATATAACAGTAACAGATCAAATTTTGATTCGTAAACCTTTGAGAGCAGTTTATGGTAATATCGACAATAATACAATCAGATCAACTTTTCCTTTACATCAAAGATTCACCATAGAAAATGTGTCAGTATGGATAACTCATATAGGAGGATATCCTCCTAAATATAATGCTACAACAAGAGAAGAATTAAAAGTAAATCGCCCCAGATTATTTATTTGCGGACATTCCCATATCCTAAAAGTTATCCCCGATGCTAAGTTAGGACTAATTCATATGAATCCCGGCGCTGCAGGAAAACACGGTTTTCATAAAGTAAGAACTATGTTGCGTTTTGAAATAAATATGGATAAAATAGAAAATCTTGAAGTCATAGAGCTTGGAAAAAAATAAAGCCCGGAAATGGCACTTTCCGAGCTTTATTACGCACTAATACTACTAAGATGTTAGGTTTATCGTAATCGGTCTACTGATTTTACAAGATCTTCATCCCTCTTTATAGCCTTATTGGCCATAACTAATAAAACGATAGAAATAACAGGAATGAACATCCCAATACCTTTCTCCGAAACAATAGTCTCTCCAGATACATTTAGTGACCAATAAACAAATACTCCTAGTAAAATAAAGTTTAATATTATATTGACTCGCCCCAATACAAATTGAAGCTTTCTATTCTTATATAAAAAAATTGTAATTAAGGACAAAACTGCTGATAGCATAAACAACCCAAAAACAAAAGGATCCTCGTAAGCATAAAGTTCAGTACCTGAAGTATTCACTCCATAAGGTAGAAAAACACTGATGGCGCCAGAAACTCCTGCTGCTAATAATAAGTATAAACTTTGAATTCTTTGAATCATTACCTTTTTTCCTTACAAAAAGCAAAAATAAGAGTTTCTTTTTATAATTAAATGCAAAAAATTAAAAATAAAGTTGTATAATTGCAACACAAAATGCGTAACCTGTTCTATTAAAGGTTACTTGCCTTCAAAAAATTTCCTAATTCTTCTTTAGAAAATTATACCATAAACTAAACGTGCCGCAAACACACATTATCGTAACAAATTATACAACAATCTAAATGTTAGAGATTTCTGAATTAAAAGCAAAAAAGCTAGCAGAACTTCAAGAGATAGCACAAGCTCTTAATGTACCTAAATACCGTACTTTAAAAAAATTAGATCTGGTTTATCAGATACTAGATTATCAAGCTGCTAACCCTGCTAAAATAAAAGAAGCAATAAAAGAGGATAAATCAGAAGATAATACTACTGAGAAACCAAAAACAAATCCTAAAAAAAGAAGACCGCGTACAAAGAAAACTGAGGATGTTTCTGAAAACAAGCAAGAAACACCTAAGTCAGAGCCTTCAAAAAACACCCCTGACAAAAACAAACAGGTCTCTTCTCCTTCTACTGCTACAAAAGAAAATGACAAAAAGGACCAAAATAATGGTCATAGACAAGACGATAAGAACGAGAACAAACAACGAACAAACGATAAAGTTCAAAACAAACCTCGCTCCACTAATAACAATAAAAAGGAGAATACTCACAACAAAAACAATAACGGTAATAGAGACAATCGAAACCGATACAAAGAACCTGATTATGAGTTTGATGCAATTATTGAAAGTGAAGGTGTTCTGGATATAATGCAAGACGGATATGGGTTTTTAAGGTCCAGTGACTATAACTACCTGTCTTCTCCTGACGATATTTATGTATCACAATCACAGATAAGACTTTTTGGACTTAAAACAGGCGACACAGTTTTGGGACAAGTACGACCTCCTAAGGAAGGTGAAAAATATTTCCCTTTAATCAAGGTTAACAAAATAAACGGACTAGATCCTCAGGTGGTAAGAGATAGAGTTGCTTTTGAGCATTTAACTCCATTATTCCCTCAGGAAAAATTTAAATTAGCAGAAAGACAAAGTACGATCTCCACAAGAATAATGGATCTTTTTGCACCTATCGGTAAAGGACAAAGAGGTATGATTGTATCTCAGCCCAAAACTGGTAAAACAATGTTACTTAAAGATGTAGCAAACGCTATTGCCGCAAATCACCCTGAGGTATATCAAATGATTCTTCTTATTGATGAAAGACCAGAAGAAGTAACAGATATGCAGCGAAATGTGAAAGGTGAGGTTATCGCTTCTACTTTTGACAAAGAAGCGAATGAACATGTTAAGGTAGCAAATATTGTTTTAGAAAAAGCAAAGCGTTTAGTAGAGTGTGGACATGATGTAGTTATTCTATTAGATTCCATCACCCGTCTTGCCAGAGCATATAACACGGTTCAACCAGCCAGCGGTAAGATATTAAGTGGTGGTGTAGATGCTAACGCGCTTCATAAACCTAAAAGATTCTTTGGTGCCGCAAGAAATATTGAAGGTGGTGGATCACTATCTATCATAGCTACAGCATTAACAGAAACCGGATCCAAAATGGACGAAGTAATCTTCGAAGAATTTAAAGGAACCGGTAATATGGAACTTCAACTAGATAGAAGAATTGCTAATAAACGAATCTTCCCTGCTATAGACTTAATCTCCAGCAGCACTCGTAGAGACGATTTATTACTTGATGATAACACTATACAAAGAATGTGGATCATGAGAAAATATCTTGCAGATATGAATCCGGTCGAAGCTATGGAGTTTATAAATGAAAGGTTTAAGCAAACCAGAAATAATGATGAATTTCTTATTTCAATGAACGGTTAAAAAATATTTTCAATAAATTTAAAAGAGGTCACAAATTTGTGACCTCTTTTTTTTATACATAATTTAAGAAACCCTCTTTATTCATTCAGTATTTTAGACAAACAGTAGAAAGTTTGGACAATATTATCCGACTACACTCTAATGATCACTATAATATACATTATATTATTATAAAAGAATGTACTTTATGAAAAAATCAACCTTTTTAGTATTTATCACACTTATTACACTAATGAGCTGTAATTCTAATAGTCAAACAAAAAAAAATGACGTAAACAACACCTCAGCTCAAGAACCAATAAGAGTGGAACCAATTAACGGTATAGAAAGAGCTTATTTTGCCAGCGGATGTTTCTGGTGTGTTGAAGCTATTTATGAAAGCGTTAAAGGCGTACAAGAAGTGATATCAGGATATTCAGGAGGACACACAGAAAACCCTACCTATGAATCCAGTAACACAGGGAGAACAGGACACGCAGAGTCAGTTGAAGTATATTATGACCCATCTGTTGTTTCTTTTGAA
>NZVW01000133.1 GCA_002697475.1 Aquimarina sp.
CTAAAGAATTACCTCAATACACCAGGGAAACTAAGGAAATACTGCCATTTGTTGATCAATGGTTATCTGGTCAGGAAGATAGATACAGAAGAAAAGTACTTAAGATTTTTGAGAATGCCGCCGTAGATAAACGCTACGGTATTATGGATATTGAAGAAGTGTTTACAGCTACATCTTTTAAGGATAAGAATGATATTTACATCAGGGAGGTAAAAAAACTAGGTAAAAACGTATTGCAAAAAGCTCTAAATAAAGCTAATTGGGAACCAAAGTCACTTGATTATATTATAACAGTAAGCTGTACAGGTATAATGATTCCTTCATTAGACGCTTACTTAATAAATGATTTGAGCCTTAAACAAGATATTATTCGTTTACCTGTTACAGAAATGGGTTGCGCTGCAGGCGTTTCAGGTATTATATATGCTAAACAGTTTTTAGCAGCTAATCCTGGTAAAAGGGCAGCTGTAGTGGCAATAGAATCGCCTACAGCCACATTTCAGTTAGATGACTATAGCATGGTAAATATGGTGAGTGCAGCAATTTTTGGAGATGGTGCAGCCTGTGTTTTACTTTCTTCTGAAACAGATGCACAAGGACCTGAAATACTGGGAGAGGAAATGTATCATTTTTATGATGCCATCCATATGATGGGATTTAGCCTTACGAATAATGGGCTTCAGATGGTTCTAGACCAGGAAGTCCCTGAAAAAATTGCCGGACATTTTCCTGATATTATACATCCATTTCTGAAAAAATATGATTTATCAATACATGAAGTGGAACATCTGATTTTCCATCCCGGAGGTAAAAAGATCGTACAAACCGTAGAAGAACGTTTTGGAAAATTAGGTAAAAATATTGATGCCACTAAGGATGTGCTTAGAAATTATGGCAATATGAGTAGTGCTACAGTACTATATGTCTTAGAGCAGATAATAGATAAAAAACCCGAAAAAGGTGACATTGGGTTAATGCTCAGTTTTGGACCTGGATTCTCTGCGCAACGGGTATTATTACAATGGTAACTATATGATCAAAGAATTTAAAGATAAAAATCAATGGGCACTGATATTAGGTGGTAGCAAGGGATTGGGCTTTGCATCTGCTTTAAAATTAGCTCAACATGGTTTGAATATCATTTGTATTCACAGAGATAGAAAATCAGAATTACAAGATATTCATGATAATTTTGCACAGATTGAAACAGAAGCTCAATTTTATAATTATAATATAGACCTTCTGAATTCAGATAAAAGAAAAGAAACTCTACAGGATATTCAATCCAGGATTGGTTCAGGTAACCTAAAAGTCCTGATACATAGCATAGCTAAAGGTAATCTGAAGCCAATGATTAATGATCGCATAGAATTAAAAAATGATGATTTTCAATTAACCATCAATGCTATGGCCATAAGTCTATATGATTGGGCTAAAGGGTGTTTTGATGTTCAACTGTTTAGTGATGATGCCCGTATATTATCCTTCACCAGTGAAGGGAGTACTAAAGCCTGGCCGAACTATGCAGCTGTTTCTGCGGCTAAAGCATCACTTGAAGCAATCACACGAAGCATAGCACTAGAATTTGCTCCATATAATATAAAGGCTAATTGTTTGCAGCCAGGAGCAGTGGATACGGCTTCTTTAAGGATGATACCTGGTTTTGAATCCATCATAGCACATAGTAAAGCAAGAAATCCTTATAATCGTCTAACCACAGCTAATGATGTAGCAAATGTTGTATATTTAATGAGCAAAGATGAAGCTTCGTGGATAAACGGATGTGTTATTCCTGTCAATGGGGGAGAGCATATTAATTAACTAGTCTGTACAGGCTCCATTTCAAAGGGCTTTATACCTAGTGCAATTCCTGATGACTTTGCTCTTGAACTAGCGAATAATGAACCTCAACCTGAAAATTGCGCGTTTTGAAAACAAAAAAAATAACCAAAGAAGAGATTCTCAATTTACTTCCGTACAAGAGACCATTTTTGTTTGTAGATGAGATATTAACTCTGAATGAAGAGCAGATTGTTGCCCAATATACATTTAGGCAAGATGAATTCTTTTACGAAGGGCATTTTGTAGATAGCCCCATAACACCAGGTGTCATTCTAACGGAATGCATGGCACAGATTGGACTGGCAAGTTTAGGGCTATATCTCATAAGAGATTCTGTTAAGAATAAAGCTCCTGATGTGGCTATGACAAGTAATGAAGTAAATTATTACAAATTGGTCTTACCTGGAGAAAAGGTTGTTGTAACAGCTATTAAAGAGTATTTTAGATTTAACAAGCTAAAATCCAAAGTGGAAATGGTAAATGACTCAGGGACGTTAGTTGCTAAAGGATTTGTTTCCGGAATGGTTATTAAGTATTAATGTAAAGTTTAAATGAGTATTAATTATCACATCCTTAAATCAATTTTAAAGCTAAAAGGTGAGAAAAAATCGTGGTCAAAGGATCCTGTAGATTATGTAAAAAAAAGAAAAGATAATCTTCTTTCTCCTACACAACGAATTTTGAAAGGAAATAGCTCTGAAGCATTTACAATACTTGATAGTAAAGTCTCTATAATTAAACCAAAAACGCAAAAATCATCAAAGCATTTATTATTCTATTGCCACGGAGGAGCTTTCATTTATGGACCTACAAAGCATCAATGGAGTGGTATATCTAAAATTGTTAAAAGCACAGGGGTAACGGCGTGGTTAATTGACTATCCTAAAGCCCCGGAGAACGATATTTTGAAGATAACCGAAAATATATGTCAGGTATATCATAAAGCGCTTGAGTCTTATGAGGTATCTAAAATTATATTTATCGGAGATTCTGTTGGGGGTAATTTATTGACCACACTTACACAGGGTTTGGTTAAGGATCAAACTGAAGTACCTAAACATCTTATACTCATTACTCCTTTAATGGATGCAAGCTTAACAAATCCCAGGATACAATCAATTGATCCTATTGATCCTATCTTAAGCTATACTGGTGTATACTCCGCTAAGAAGATGTGTACGGGTAATTCTTCATTAAAAGATCCTATAATTTCACCTATTTATGGTTCTTTCAGAAATTTTCCTAAGATTCACCTTTTTATGGCCACCAATGATATTTTAATGCCGGATCAGGAAATATTTATTCAAAAAGTTATAAAAGCAGAAGGAGATATTGATGTAATAAGAGGTGAAGGGATGCCTCATATTTGGCCTTTCCTGCCTTTTATTCCAGAAGCAAAAAAGACCATGTACAGAATTATCAATATTATTGACAATATCATAAAAGATAAAAAATGAATAAGAGAAGGGTAGTTATCACAGGACTTGGAGTCGTGGCACCCAATGGAATAACCGTTCCAGAATTCTATGATTCACTACACACGGGAAGAAGTGGTATCCAAAAAATAGACGAGCTTAAAAGTTTAAATTTTTCCTGTCAAGTAGCCGGAAAACCTATGCTTAAAGAAGGTTACTTAAACAATTACTTTAATAAAGTACAACTAAAAGGATTAGCAGCTACAGGTTTGGAATATGGCGTAATTGCAGGGGTAGATGCTTGGAAAGACGCTGGATTAGAATTAACCGAAAATGGTCCAACTAACTTTGATGCAGGAATTATTTTTGGTACGGGTATTTTAGGAGTTGATAAGTTTAGGGAAGCTATTTACAAAGTAGATGAAGGTAATGTCAGGCGGCTAGGAAGCACGACTGTAATCCAGACTATGGCTAGTGGTATAAGTGCTTTCCTTGGGGGAATTTTGGGGTGTGGTAATATAGTGACAACAAATTCCTCTGCTTGCAGTACAGGAACAGAAGCTGTTTTACTAGCCTATGACAGGATTTCTTCTGGGCAGGCTGAGATTATATTGTCAGGAAGCACGAGCGACAGTGGACCTTATGTTTGGGGAGGGTTTGATGCTATGCGTATTTTACCACATAAGTATAATGATCATCCTCAGGAAGCATCAAGACCAATGAGCGCAACAGCCAGCGGCTTTGTTCCTGGAGCGGGTGCAGGGGCCTTGGTTTTGGAAAGTTTAGAAAGCGCACGGAATAGAAATGCCAAAATATATGCAGAAGTTTTAGGCGGAGCTGTAAACAGCGGAGGACAAAGAAATGGAGGTAGTATGACTGCTCCAAATAGTGAGGCTGTACAAAAATGTATAACTAAAGCAGTTCATAACTCAGGTATTGAAGCACATGATATAGATGCCATCAACGGACATTTAACAGCCACTACCAAGGATCCAACAGAAATAGAAAACTGGACTATAGCTCTTCAACGAAAGGGTAAAGAATTTCCATATATAAATTCCTTAAAATCCTTAACGGGCCACTGCCTTGCGGCATCAGGAAGTATAGAGTGTGTGGCCAGTGTATTACAAATTCATAAAGAATTCATATTTGGTAATATCAACTGCCAGGATGTACATCCGGATATATTATCTGTCATTGATGACAGTTGTATTCCTAACCAAACTATTAAAATAGCTCCTAAAACAGTCATAAAAGCAAGTTTTGGGTTTGGAGATGTTAATGCTTGTGTTATCTTTAAAAAGTTTTACGACTAAACGTAATAACTCATAATCACATTTTAATTTATATGAATCAAGATCAATTACTTCTTAAACTAAAAGAGATTATAACTCCTTATGTACAAAATGAAGAAGCCCTAAAAGACTTATCTGAGGATACCGATTTTATTAAAGACTTAGAGATAAACTCTGCTAACCTCGTTGATGTAGTATTAGATGTGGAAGACGAATTTGATATTGTAATTGAAAATGAGGATATGGAAAAAATGTTAAATGTAAAGGCATCATTGGCAGTTATTAAAGAAAAATTGAATGCCTGATGATCGGTAATGATATTATTGATCTTAATTATGCTTCCTTGAAAAGTAATACTTCTCGTAAAGGTTGGCTAGAAAAACTTTTTATCGAAAAAGAAATAGCAACTATTAACAATTCAATAAATCGCGATCAAACGATATGGCTATTTTGGAGTCAAAAAGAAGCTGTCTACAAGGCACATCAAAGAAGATTTCAATTTGAGCCCATATTTAATCCTCAAGCTTACATTGTAAATGATAACACTGTTACAATAGATAGCTATAAGTATATTACAGAAAGCTCAATTAATGATGATTATATACACACAATAGCCTACCAAAAAAATGTACTTCAAAAAGATAAAATTAGGGTTTTCCTAAACATTAAAGAGTTTAATTTTTTAGATCAAATAGCGTTAAAGCATACATACTCAAGAGATGAACTAAGTATTTTAAAAAATAAATTAGGTATTCCTGATATCTGTTTAAAAAACAAACCATTACCCTTTTGTTATTCCTCATCTCATCACGGTTCATACAACGCTTTTATATACATTTAGGCATACTGATTTACTTTTCCTATTTTTGAACTAAACTCAATTAAGCTTTTATTCATTAATCAAACTTTCACAAATGACATTTACTAAAAAATTATGCATTTCATTTGCAGTAACAAGTCTGTTATTTTCTTGTAATAAAGAAGAAAAGACTGAAATTAAAGAAGACTCATCAACTTCTGAGTTGAGTATTGACTATGAAAAAATCATTTTAGATAACGGTCTTGAAGTTATTCTGCATAAAGATAGCAGTGATCCTATCGTTGCTGTGGCTACTATGATGCATGTAGGTTCTAATAGGGAAAAGCCGGGCAAAACAGGTTTTGCACATTTCTTTGAACACATGTCCTTTAATGACTCAGAGAACGTACCCGTGGGGGCTAATAGGAAAATGATTCCGGAATGGGGTGGTGAACGTAACGGAGGTACCTGGAGTGATGGAACTGTTTATTATGAGGTGGTTCCTAAAGATGCTTTTGATAAAATTCTTTGGATTGATTCTGACCGATTAGGTTTTATGATCAATACGGTAACTGAAGCCGCTTTGGAAAGAGAGAAGCAGGTAGTCAAAAATGAAAAACGAGAAAGGGTAGATAATAACCCATACGGATATACAGACGAAGTTATAAGGAAAAATCTATATCCGCAAGATCATCCTTATCACTGGACAGTAATAGGTTCTCTCCCTGATTTACAATCCGCCACATTAGAGGATGTAAAAGAATTCTACAACGAATATTATGGAGCTAATAATGCTACGTTGGTCATTGCGGGAGATATTGATATCGAAGAAACTAAAGAAAAAGTAAAACGCTGGTTTGGAGAAATCAGAAGGGGCCCTGAAGTAAAGCCACTACAACCTATGCCTGTTCAACTGGATGAAACTAAATCTTTATATTTTGAAGATAATTTTGCTAAACTACCAGAATTAAGAATGGTATATCCTACAGTAGAGCAGTATCATCCAGATTCTTACGCACTATCTATGTTAGGTCAGTTATTAAGTGGAAGTAAAAAATCACCTTTATATCAGATTGTAGTGGAAGAGAAAAAACTTGCGCCTAATATCAGTACTTATCAAAGAGATAATGAACTGACCGGCGAGTTTTATTTCAGAGTAAGAGCAAATGCCGGTAAGGACTTAGATGATGTGAAATCAGCAATTAGTGACGGTCTTAAAAGATTTGAAGAAAACGGCTTTGAAGATTCTGAGCTGGAAAGAATTAAGGCTCAGATGGAAACGGATCTTTATCAGGGATTTAGTACAGTTTTAAATAAAGCATTTCAGTTAGCTACCTACAACGAGTATAAAGGAGATCCGGGATATATTATGGAGACAGCTAAGTTAATGAATGCTGTGTCCAGAGAAGATATCAATAGAGTATATGAAAAATATATAAAAGATAAGAATTATGTGTTAACAAGTTTTGTACCTAAAGGTCAGCAGGATTTAGCAGTAGCAGACAGTAAGCGCGCTGAAGTTTGGATTGAAGAGGTGACAAATAACGTAGCCAATGAAGAAGTGAGTCAGGGAGAAGAGGCGGTTTACGCAAAAACTCCAACAAAATACGATAGAAACGAACCAGAATTTGGAGAATTACCCATGTTAAAAGCTCCTGAAGTTTATACCACATCACTTTCTAATGGTATTGAAATATACGGTATTGAAAATGATGAGCTACCATTGGTGCAATTTGACATTACTATTCCAGGAGGACATTTGTTAGACCCTAAAGATAAAGCAGGTTTGTCTTATCTAATGACTGACCTGATGATGGAGGGAACGGTGAATAAAACTCCGGCAGAACTTGAAGAAGCCATTGACCTTCTGGGCGCACGAATTTCTATTTCTAGTGGAACGGAAGAAATACGTTTAACAGGAGCTTGTTTGGCTAAAAACTTTACTAAGACTGTTGCGCTCGCTGAAGAAATTTTGTTGCAGCCAAGATGGGACGAAAAAGAGTTTAACAGATTGAAACAATCTTTAATTACCAGACTACAAGGTAGAGAGGCTAATCCTCAGGAAATTGCTTCAATCAATTATAATAAATTAATATATGGTACTGATCATATCTTAGGAATCCCAGGCTCAGGTACCTTAGAAACGGTCAATAGTATTACCTTAGATGATGTAAAACAACATTATACCAGTTTATCACCAAAGAATGCTGTAATTCATATTGCAGGAGATGTATCACAAAATGCAGCGAAGGACACATTCGATTCTTTAGCTTATAACTGGAAAAGTTCGGATGTCGAAATACCAAGCGTAACTGTTGATACAATACAAAAAGGTAATCAGTTGTATTTTATTAATATTCCCGGGTCTAAACAATCCGTAATTTATGCCGGTAAAATTGCACTATCAGGAAAGAACGAAGATTATAATAATCTGGACTATGCTAACGAAATTCTTGGTGGGGGATCTAGTGGTAGATTATTTCAGACACTAAGAATTGAAAAGGGGTATACTTATGGTGCGTATTCGTATATTAGACAACAGGAACACAAAGCACCGTTTACTGTAACCACTAGTGTACGTGCTAATGCTACTTTACCATCATTACAGATCATTTCGGATATGCTTAAGCAATATGAAGATAGTTTTGGTGTCAATGAAGTAGAAACGACCAAAACAAAATTGCTTAAAGGAAGTACACGTTCTTATGAAGACTTAGGAGATAAACTTCGTATTCTTAGAGAAATGAGTAAATATGATAAATCTTCAGACTTTATAGAAAAAGAACAACAGGAGTTACTTGCCATGACTTTAGAGGATTTTAAATCTATTATAAACACTTACATAAGTGAAGATCAAATGATATATGTTGTAGTAGGGGATAAGGCTACACAATTTGATCAGATCAAAAAGCTAGGAAAAGAAGTTATTGAACTTGACATTCACGGTAATAGAATATAATAAATTTTTCAAGATAGAATAGAAAAGCAACGGTACATAACCGTTGCTTTTCATTTTATATTAAAACTTCTTCACAGGAAAATAGAAATCGACGATTAGTTTATTCTTTTCCTTTTCATTGTGAATATTAATACCAAAATCACTTGTATTGATGGTTGTTTCACCATTTAAGGAGTCTTTATTATAGATAAAGGTTATAACAGTTTCTTTCGTAATACCTTTGATTGTTAAATCACCTATAACCTTGAATGTATTATCTTCAAAGTCTACAACCTGAGTACTGTTATATTTTATTAATGGATAATCATCTTCATTAAAAAATTTCTTCCACATCAAATGACCATCCCGTAAAAAATTATCAGTATCTAAAGTTTTGACTTTAGCAGTACCTTTAAATTTTGAATTTTCAGGATCAGCAGGGTTAAAATGGATATCAAAATCCAGACCGCCTATAGTTCCATTCGTATCATCCTCTACAAAAAGAAAGGAAACTTTTGACTTCTCAAAGTCAAAATTTAATGTTTGAATATCATTGACCAAAGCATATTCTCCTGTATAAGGTATTGAATTCATATCAGCATTGAACTGCTGACTATAGATTAAAGTACAGGTCAAAAGGAGTATAGGCAGAATTTTTTTCATAATCCACAATATTTCACAAGTTGGTTAAATGTAGATATTATAAATCAGATTATCAATTTTAACGTCTAATTAACAGATAATCAAACACTAACAAATATTAAATTTTAGATAAAATGCTGTTAAGCTGATTTGTCCCTGAAAAAAAAGTAATAAATTTAATAGGCAAATACATAATAATTATTTACTAACCCTTAAAAGTTTATATTATGGATAATAATAGCGACATCACCAGAAAAAGAAGATTTGCCGACTTTCAAAATTCATACAGAAGATCATCCAATTTTGGTTACGGCTCTAAGAGAGATCGATTTGCTATCGCCGGAAATGGAGAATTATCATTTTCTGAAGATGATAAAAAAGAAGACAGAAATATTTAAAATTCAATTCTGGTATTAAACTGTACAGATTTTAATACTTTCCTCCAGGGCTTTCAACTTATTGGTATAAGTTGGTATGAATTCCTGTGCTACATAGCCACTGAATCCGGTGGAAGCAATAGCTTTAATTATGGCCGGATAGTATAACTCCTGATCTGATCCTATTTCATGTCTTCCCGGTACTCCTGCAGTATGATAGTGGGCAATATACTTATGATATTTGTTAATCGTGGCTATAACATTACCTTCCATAATCTGCATATGATAGATGTCATAAAGTAGTTTAAAATGATCAGAGCCAATTTTATCCGCCAGAAGAATTCCCCACTCGGTATGATCACATTGATAATCCTTATGGTCTACTTTGCTATTTAGTAACTCCATGACCACAGTAACCCCTTTTTTAGACGCACTATTAATCAGCGGATCCAGACCTAGAGCACAATTATCAATTCCTTTCTTGTCTGATAACCCATTCCTGTTACCAGAAAAGACAATCACTTGTTTTATGCCATAATCAGCTGCTTTATCTATTAAAAGATCGTAACTTTTGATTAAGTGTTTATGATTTTCTATAGTATTAAAACCATTAGTTATACTGGCAAAGGTATCAGTAGCTAATGAACATTCTAAACCTGTATCTTTGACCACTTTCCATTCTTCTGGTTTAAGTAAATCTATAGCACTTATACCATAATCTTTTGCCTTATATACTAACTCAGCTAAAGGAATATCCTGAAAACACCATCTACAAACGGAATGTCTGAATTTCATTTCAGCAGAATTACTTAGTGAAGGATTGGTGGCTACATCAGGTTTAAAAATAGTTGCGGAAGCATAACTTGAATAGGGAACCAGGGAAAGGGCAGTAGTTCCTGCCACTAGTTTTTTTAGGATAGATCTCCTGTTTATAGAGGAAGACATAAGTATATGATTTGTTGATTTATAAATATAGTTATTAATTTATTGTATATCAATTCATGAACTTTGTAGAATATTTACTATCTTAGAAAAGATTTCCCCCTTAGCGTTTTTATAAAAGAAATTTTCCTTATTAAAAATGGGGTTTTATACCCTAATTTGAATAAGGCTTATATATTATTTTTGTCACAGAAAACTCGCTTAGCTAACAAAACAACAAAACCGATGAGTAACAAACGAACACACAACACAGGGGAAATCCAAAACAACAAAGAATTAGACAATAATCTCTCAGAGAAATACGTTATTAACAATAATATATTCAATGAGAAGAAAGATGCTATGCCTAAGGCATACAACATGGGGCTATAAATGTTAATTTTAAAAAAAGAGGTTTGTAAAGTAACACCTTCACTTCACTTTACAACCTCTTTTTTGTTTAATAACTTAATACTCCAAAAGGATTTAAACCCGATTCATAATCGGTTAATTTAACAAGTTGGCCTGATCTGTCTATATTATAAAAAGAAACCCGAGTAGCATTGCTTCCTGAATGGGACACAAGCAATAGTGAACCATTTCGATTGACTGCAAGGTTGTGGGGTATTGGGAAATCTGTAGCCACCTCTTTAATAAATTCATTTCTTGCCCTATCAAATATACCTATCGTTGCGTCACTAATTCCAGTTACAAAAACATATCTAAAACTACTGATAATGCCATGGGCAGAAGAGTAGGGAAGTTCAGCTAATTTCTCTGATGCGTCACCATTAAAAACAGTAAGTGTATTGCCTAATTGAGAAGGCACATATAACCTTCCAGGAGCAGAATAGACATGGGCATCACCACCTACAATATGGTGTTCCAAATATTTTAAAGTCGAAGTATCATAAGTTACTAAATAACTTGTCTGTTGTCCATCCAGAATAGTTACAAAAGCTCTTTTACCGTTAGTAGAAAGTACTACATCATGCTGTACAGCAGTAGTAGTAAGTTCAGGGATCTCTTTAAAAGGTAATGTCAAGGTTTCTAAAACAGTGTTATTTGTAAGATCAATTACAGAGGTTGTCTTGGATACAATATTATTAATCCATAATTGTCCGGCTATTTCATTGATCCACATATGAAAAGCTCCTTCATCAATTTTTATTTCCCCTTGTATAGTAAAATTTTGGTCATCATAAATCACTATTTTACTATTGACAAAGTCCCCAACATAATCTGCACGATTCCGGATACTATGAGCTAAGTAAGTAGGTTCCGCGTTTTCATCAGGTAACCGAATCTCTTCCACAAACTCAGTTGAATTAGCGTCATAAATGCTAATAGTAGCTGAGCCACGATTAGCCACCATAAAGAAATGATCTCCTTTAGCATTACCCAGTCCTTTCTCAACAGGATCCTTATTGGGATCAGAAAACTCGTCTTGTTGGCAGGACCAAATCATAAGAATGAGTAATAGTCCGGAATAAAAGAAATTTTTCATTTGTATGAAATATTTAAAGTGAGTAGGGTTAATCAGACGCTTTAATAATCAAGGACTTACATTAAGACCTACTTTATACGAAACATGAATAAATTTAACTTGTAATTTCATTTCAATAATTTAAAAATCAGTATATTAGGTTAGTCATGAAGAAAATAGTATACATAATACTTATAAGCATTATATCCGGTTGCGCTGCCGTTGATTATTCAACAGAAAATGAAACGATATCTAAATTAATCCGTAAGCAACAGTGGGAGATTACCAATGACTGGGCTTTTCCATTAACTACCACTAGTACCAATATTATGTACAATGCAGGTTTAATTCCACCTGGAAGTACAGGTAATAGAATTAATCTGATAGGAAACGCTAATTATGTAAAAAAAGTAGGGGATAGTATGTCCGTTTATCTTCCGTTTTTTGGGGACAGACAGCTTGTGGGTGGTTATAATACAGGTAACTCAGCAATAACCTTCGATGGGATTCCTAAAAATATTACGCCTCTGGTAACTCGAAAAAGTGAGCTTGAAAAATATAGAATAGAATTTAAAAAAGGTACAGAATCCTTTAGAGGAATAATAATTATTTACAATAATGGTTCTACTGAAATAACTATTTACGGTTCACACAGATCATCAATGCGATATACAGGTCATCTTGATGAATTGGAACTTCCAAAAACCAAAAACGTTGTTAGCAACTAAAACCAAAAATGTCTTTTATCGATCATTAATGGATGAGTTGGAATCAAAATTCACATTTTTTTTGGTATACACGTTAAATGCTCTATAAACTTAGACCTACAAGTGCTTAAATACTGTAATTTAAAATGAAAAAATGAAAGCACTTTTTACTCTTTTATGTTGCGCTATAATTCTATCGAGTAGCTGTAGTAGCTATAGAGAAAATGTCACTTACGGAAAAATAGAACTACCGGCGACAGATCTAATCTCCTATAGAGATTGGGATATTCGATCAGATTATGCATTCCCGGTAGCGGATGAGACGGCCAAACTAAAGACTGAAATAGGTTATATACCATCTGGTAGTACTGAAGATCGAATATACATTAGACAGCAAAAAAATTATTTTAAGATAAAGGGTGATAGTATATGGGTTAATTTACCCTATTATGGTTATTCTGAAAAAGAAAATGATAGCGTAGCTAACAGCGATATTTTTGAAAATCCAACAATTCAATTTGTAGGTTTACCTGATCATTTAGAGATGAGAAAGCCTAAGAAAAATCAGGTGGTAAATCTCAAAGTAGATTTTACGAAAGATGAAGACAGATATCGGGCTTTGATAA
>NZVW01000134.1 GCA_002697475.1 Aquimarina sp.
CGTGACCTCTTCCTTACCAAGGAAACGCTCTACCCCTGAGCTACACCGGCTTTTTTAATGAGTACAATGATAAACCAGAACACTTTCAATAATAGTTAGAAAGAAATCTGACTTACCATCTTAAATTTTAAAACTCAATCTTAAAACTAGTAAGATTAGCTCTGTTTCTTTATTACAAACAAAATAGAAAAACATTTGTTTCTAAATCAGGGTTGCACCCAAAATTCTTCAATAAAATATAGAATCAAAGAACCGATTTACTAAAGAAAAACTTTAGAGCGGGAGACCGGGTTCGAACCGGCGACATTCAGCTTGGAAGGCTGACGCTCTACCAACTGAGCTACTCCCGCATATTGAACCATTGTTCAACTTTTGTGGGGAGAGCAGGATTCGAACCTGCGAAGGTAAAAACCAACAGATTTACAGTCTGTCCTCGTTGGCCGCTTGAGTATCTCCCCAATTCAATATTTCAATTATGAACTTCTAAATTTCGAGGCGCAAAATTAGTCAAATATTTTACATTTCAAAATTTAATTTTAATTCCTTTTAAAACTTTTTAAAAAAGCTTGAAAAAGAGCCGATAGAGGGACTCGAACCCACGACCTGCTGATTACAAATCAGCTGCTCTAGCCAGCTGAGCTATATCGGCTTTTCACTATGTTTTAAGAACATAAAAAAGTCCGCTATTTCTAACGGACTGCAAATGTATAGAATTTATTTTTTACTCAAAACTTTTTTTGAAAAAATTTAATTAAGCTCGAGCTTTTAATTTTTCCTTTCGTTTTTTTAGTTGCCGCTCTAACGAACTAACACACTCATCCACACCTTCTTCAAAAGTTTTATTAATCTTTTTTGTTATAAATTCGTCCCCAGGTACGCTTAATAATATTTCCGTAATTTTATTTTCCTTACCACTTGTTTTCTGAACTTTAAGGAAAACGTCAGCATGAATTATCCTATTATAGTGATTCTCTAATTTATCAAGTTTGCTTTGTGTGAAATTAACTAACTTTTGATCTACTGTAAAGTTAACGGATTGCAAGTTCATTTTCATACTTTGTTTTATTTAAACGGTTGAACATAGTTTTTTACTGTAAAACTTCAGAATTTTCTGGAATTACTCTTTATTCCTCGGGTGGGAACTTTTATGAATCTTAGCAAGCTGCGATATACTCTGATGAGTATATACCTGGGTGGCTGCTAAACTGGAATGTCCAAGTAATTCTTTTACAGCATTTAAATCCGCTCCTTCATTCAATAAGTGAGTCGCAAATGAGTGTCTTAATATATGCGGACTCCTTTTTACCTTTGAAGAAGCCTTACTAAAATAATTATTTACTATTCGATAAACAAATGTTTCATATAATTTAACGCCTTTATTTGTGAGAAATAAATAAGGACTTTTAGTATCAACAAATCGTGAGTTACGCAATGCTATATATTTAGTAAGAGAAACCACAATTGAAGGCAATAATGGAACAAACCTTTCTTTATTTCGCTTCCCTAAAACCTTTACACTCCTATTAGAGATAGAAACATCTTTTAACTGGAGGTTAATAAGTTCTATTCTTCTAATTCCTGTGCCGTAAAAAAGCTCTACTATAAGTTTATCCCTAACCGCCTCAAAACCCTCTTCTTGACCCAGTAGATTAATAACATCTTCTACTTCACTTACTGAAAAAGGAACCTGTAATCTTTTTGGCGCTTTTAACGGAGTATGTTTGATTAAAGGAGAAGTTTTAATCTCTTCAATCTTAAGCAAAAAGTTATAATAAGACTTGAGTGAGGATATTTTTCTATTTATAGACCTGTTAGCAATTCCTTGATTTACCAAATCTATAATCCATGGCCTGATCTGGGAATATGACGCTTTATCAATTACTTCATTACCAAATCTTTTTAGGAAGAACTCAGAAAAAGACTCTAAATCCTTTTTATACGCCGCAATAGTATGAGGAGAATATTTCTTTTCAAACGAAAGGTAATCGATAAACTTGTCTATAGCCATAAAAAAACCGTTAGATAGCAAAAATAAGATTTTACTTTCTAACGGTAATATTGTAAAAACGAAGAACTATATTAGAAACAACGTTTTTTTTATAATTTAAAAAAATTATATTTCTTCCTGATCTCTTAAGTGCTGTATGTACTGCGCTTTTTGTATCTGAGCTCTACGCTCTACAGAAGGTTTAGTAAACTGTTGACGTTTACGAAGCTGACGCATCGTACCTGTTCTATCAAATTTACGCTTAAAACGTTTTAACGCTCTATCTATGTTCTCTCCGTCTTTTACTGGAATTATTAACATTTGTACACCTCCTTTCTTTGAAAATTAGGCAGCAAAGATACATTAAAAGTATTATTTACAAACTTTTTTCAAATTTTTATTTTAAAGAAAAAGCCTTCTGTTGCGAAATCGCAGACACGAAGGCTTTTCAGGGGGCTATTTTATTTAAATTATTTTAAAGACCATACTGTATAACCCTTTGGTGGTGCCTGAATCTTTACCCATCTTCCTCCTTGGGTAACAGGTTCCCAACCTGAATTACCTGTGTAATCTTTTATTGTTCTGCTAGACCAGTTGGTCTCTACCCAGCGCTCTTGCCAGGAGTTTGAGTTATTGATATACACTATCAATCCATTTTTACCACCTCCACCATTTCGCTTAGCTATATACTCATCATTATCAGTCCAAAGATTTGTCGTAGACCCTCCTGCCAGATTATTATGTATCCAAATTAAATTATTCATTTTATTTTTATCCAACCATTCTTCATAATCTCTATAGAAAATAGCAGGATAGCCCTCATGCGTAAGAATATAAGCGTAAGCTAATAACTTATTGTTGTAGATCTCATCAGTATCGTGATTAGCTACAAAGGTTACGGCTCTTGAAGCATTTCGCTTCCAAAGCATATCTCCACTTAATGCATTTAGGTTATTACCTACAAAAGCATCTCTCATTTTATAGTAACAAGCAAAATCAAAAGCGGACATTTGCGCCTCATTAACCCACCAGTTTAAAGTATTGACATTACCATCCCAATACTCTCCCACAGCAAAACCACCAACTGCATTTCTGAATTCTTTAGGCACCCAAGGTTCAAAACCTTTCACATAATCAAATCTCCACCCATCAAATTTCATAGTGTTTTTATAGTATTTAGCTACAGAGTTTGATTTATTCCAAAGCCAGTCTTGTACATAAGTCTTATGATGACATAAATCTGCAAATCCTCCGAAAACACCCCAATCATTACTGTGATAATCATTAGGATGAAAATCATATTGAGTCCTATTAAATAGATTAGATTTAGGATTATAATCAGTGTATGTATTTTTATTTGAAAAGATGTTCCATTCAGAGTCGCCTCCACTATTATGATTGATTACAATATCGGCTATAACACTCAGGCCATTGTTATGTGCTGTAGTTATCAGTGATTGCAGTTCTGATTTAGAACCAAATCTAGTTTCTGTACTTCCCATTTGATTATAATTACCAAAATCATAATAATCAAATGGATCGTATCCCATGGAGAAAGCACCATTCTGAGCTTTACTTACAGGAGGAAGCCAAATTGCGTCTATACCTGCATTACTCCAGGATGCCGCTTTGTTTTTTACTTTATTCCACCAGGTTCCTCCAGCTGGAACATCCCAGTAAAATGCCTGCATCATAACTCCGGAACCTATAGGTTTTAGAGCTTTAGAAGAAAAATCTTCTGAAATATCTTGAGTTGTGGGTTCAGCATCTAATACTTCATCTTTAGTACACGATGCAAAAACGAAAATTGTAGCTAAACAAAGATGAGTAAGCCAATTTTTTTTCATAATTCTTAGTGTTTGTGTTAATTTCTAATAAACCTAACATTATATTAAAAAACGAAAACGTTTGAATATGTACTCAAACGTTTTCGTGTTGATAATAAATGAACAATCACCTTAAATTACAAGTAAAATAACTAAGAAATTATCAGATTGATATTTTAATTCATTCAATTTTAATTATATATCATTAAAAGGAAAATAAATTACTATATCCTTATGTTTATTAGGTAGCTGGTTTATATGTCTTATTATCTATAATCATCTTAGCGATTATTTCTTTAAGAATTTCAGAAGTACCACCTCCAATAGGTCCTAACCTACTATCTCTAAACATCCTTGCCAATGGATAATCCTCCATATAGCCGTATCCTCCTAAGAGTTGCAAACATTTATAAATAACCTCATCTGCGATTTTTGTAGACAACAGCTTAGACATAGAAGCTTCTTTAACTACATATAAGCCCTGATCAAGTCTTTTAGTAATGGAGTAATTAAACTCTTTACACATTTCAATTTCACTAGCCATTTCTGCAACAGAATGCCTTAATGCCTGAAATTCATTAATTTTTTTACCAAACGCTTCTCTTTCTGCCATATACTGTATCGCATATTCTAATGCGTATTCAGCTCTGGCATGTGCATTAACCCCCATAACAAGACGTTCCAGAGCGAAGTGCTGCATTATATAAGAAAACCCCTTATTTTCTTCGCCCATTAGGTTTTCAGCAGGTATCTTAACATTGTCAAATGCAATCTCACCAGTATCAGAAGCTCGCCATCCTAATTTATTGAGTTTTGTAGCAGAAACTCCAGGTGTATCTCTATCTATTACAAAAATGCTTATCCCTTTATTACCTTGCTCAGGGTTAGTCTTAGCGGCTACAACAAGATAATCACTATACACTCCGTTAGTTATAAAGGTTTTTGAACCATTGATTATGTAATGTCCATTATCCTTTACTGCTGTGGTACGCATACCTGCAACATCAGAACCTCCAAAAGGCTCGGTAATACAAAGACATCCTATTTTATCACCAGAAATACTAGGTTTTAGATACTCTTCTTTAATTCGATCATCGCCTTCCTTATTAATGTGTGTCATCGCTAGGTATATATGAGCCCACATAGCAGCGGCAAAACCTCCAGAATTAATTCTTTGTAATTCTTCCAAAAAGATTACTGTATAGAACAAATCCAGATCAAGACCTCCATATTCTTCAGGATATGGTATACCGAAATATCCCATTTCACCAAATTTTTTCCAAATAAACCTTTCAATGGTTCCTGTGTCTTCCCATTTATCAATATGTGGTACTACTTCTTTTTGCAAAAAGTCTCTAAGACTTTCTCTGAAAAGATCATGCTCTTCTGTAAAATACATATGTTGCATTTTATATTTGGTTAATACATGTTAACTGTGAAATAAACCAAAAATCGAGCTTTCGCGTCAATTAAAGATTCATCAAAAACCACAGCAATTTTTTCCGATTTTTATTTTAATGTCAAATATAAAGCTATTCTATCTATTTTTTCTAAAGAAAATCCTTGTATTTTTCCCAATTCTTCAAAACTAGAAATCTCTCCGTTAGCTTTTATGTATTCATTAATTTCTATAGCAGTTTCAAAATCAAAATAAGGAATATCTGTGAGTTGCTTAACACTTGCTTTATTGATATTAATTTTATCAATAGATTTTCCTGTCTTAACCGTATAATATGAAATAATTTTGGTATAAGTATTAGCATACAAGCCCTTTACATCCTTCAATTGTATATCTGAAATATAACCCCCTAAACTACTACGATAATTTATTATTCTTTCCGCTATAAAATCCGGAATATTAAGCTGAGTACTTAATTCTCCAGCAGTTACAGTGTTCAAGTCCTTCTTTTTATCAAATGGGATCGAACTAAAATTACTTTTAGAAGTAATGTTTCCTGTATTTCTTTTTTGATTAACCCATTCCGGAAATTTGAAATATTTAGATATACTATCAAGCCTAGAGCCTTTGATTCCGGTAACTTCACTAAAATCAGCTATAGAATTGATCCATTTACCTTCTGATCGATATTTTATTATATTATCGATTTCATCCAATTTTAAGCCCAAAAGATATCCTTTATAGTCCGTAATAAAATTAGGATTAAAAGGCTTTAAGCTTTCCTTTTTTGATTTGGAAGTAGTTACTACTTGCTTTAGAGAGTCAATTTTAGCTTGGTATTCTGATATTTCTTCTAACTTTAGTGGTTGTCTTTCATTGTTATAAAAGCTAAGCCACCAATAAAAAACAACTCCAAGGAAAAGAACTATAGCCAAAATAAAAATCCCATTTTGGAAACGTGGATGTAACTCAAAATGGGATTTTTGATTATTCATTTTTGCTCTAAAACTAAGTTAAATCATTAGCTCCGTCTTCGATAGCATCTTTTTTGAGCTTTATTGCATCATTATATTTGTTTAGTTCTGACCTAACTTTTGGAGTTAATAAAATTACTCCTATGATATTAGGAACAACCATAGCAAAAATCATCGCATCAGAAAAATTAATTACTGATCCTAAACTGATCGATGCTCCAACCACCACAAATATTAGAAATAAAATTTTATATACTAAATCAGTAATTTTCCCTTTACCAAACAAGTATTTCCATCCCTGCATTCCATAATAAGACCAAGAAATCATAGTAGAGAAAGCGAATAAAATTACAGCTATTGTTAAAATGATAGAGAAGTTAGGAATCACTGTATCAAAAGCAGTAGCAGTAAGTTCAACTCCTTCTGTCACTTCTTTTCCATACTCAAGGAATCCAGCTTCGAAATTAGTTATAATAATCACTAGTGCGGTCATTGTACAAATTACCACAGTATCTACGAAAGGTTCTAATAATGCAACGATACCCTCACTTGCAGGATATTTAGTTTTTACCGCTGAGTGAGCAATCGCAGCTGATCCTACACCCGCTTCATTAGAGAATGCACCTCTTCTAATACCCTGAATCATTACTCCGATTAATCCACCGGCTATTCCAAGTCCAGAAAATGCACCTTCAAAAATTAAACCAAACGCATCACCTATATGTCTATAATTAACTCCTAGTATGATTAACGCAGCTAATACATAGATACCTGCCATAAATGGTACAATCTTTTCAGTAACTGAAGCGATTCTTTTGATACCTCCAATAATAACTACTGCTACTAATGCTGCCATTATAAGTCCGAAGTATAATCCTGCATTACCTCCTTGTAATCCGGCCAACTCCACAAATTGCGCTGCAGCCTGATTTGCCTGGAACATATTTCCCCCACCAAAAGATCCTCCTATTACGAAAATTGCAAAAAGAACTGCCAGAACTTTACCTAAACCAGCCATATTCTTTTCACCGAGACCTTTTTTAAGATAATACATAGGACCTCCGTATACGGTACCATCTTCTCCTACATCCCTGTATTTTACACCTAAGGTACATTCTGCAAACTTTGATGCCATACCTAAAATACCGGCTACAATCATCCAGAATGTAGCACCAGGTCCACCAATGGATAGTGCCACCGCTACACCAGCGATATTACCTAAACCTACAGTAGCCGACAAAGCAGCTGTTAATGCCTGGAAATGTGAAACTTCTCCGTCAGCACTTTCGTCTCTTATAGTGTCAGCGATGTCACCATCTACTGCAAGATCAGAGTTTTGAGAGGTTCCTGTGTGCTCATCTAAATCTTCAATTGTATGGGCAATCCCATCTTCACCATATAAAACCTTTGCTCCATGCTTTTCTATATCCTCATACTTTCCTCTTACTACTTTAATAGCAGTAACGAAGCCAGTAAAATTGATGAATTTAAAATAAATTGTAAAAAATAATGCTCCACCGATTAAAACGATAAGTACCCAAGGAATTTGAAATTCATCTGAAAATGGTATTTGGTAAAAAATTAAGTCAACGAACCATCCAGTGTACTTTAAGAAAGTTTGATCGATTTGTTCTGAGAAAGTAAGCTCTTTATTTTCCTGTGCGAAAGTTAAGATTGGTGTTATTAAAGCTAATAACGAAAGAAGAGTTCTCTTCATAATATATGAGTTAATTGAATTTTAAAATTACAAAGGCAGCAAGATGCTAAAAAAAACCTTTTCTAACAATTTTTTGAGAGTTAAATCTTTTAAATGTTAATGTTTTATAAAGTTTTCTGAAGAATAATGTTAAAGCAGGTTTTTGATTAAATATCAAATTCCTTATTGAGTTGATTTATTTGCTCAGGACGACCAAGTACAACAATTTTTGATCCGGGAAGAAGTTGGGTTTCAGCCTCAGGATTTACAATATATTCTCCTTCAGGTGACTTGTAACCTATGATTGTACATCCTGTTTTTGATCGCATATCTATCATCCTGATAGTGCGCATTTTATTATCCTGAAACATATCTTCATAAGCAACCTCTTCAATATTAATAGATCTTTTACCTACAATAGATAAATTATCCAAGAATTCTATCAAATCCGGAACTACTACCAGAGATGCCATATGATCGCCTCCTATTCTATCCGGCATAATTACATTATCGGCTCCTGCCAAACGGATTTTTTTATAAGAAGTATCCAGAGAGGCTCTGCTAATAATCTTAAGATCTTTATTGATTTGTCTTGCAGAAAGTACAATAAATAGGTTATCCGCATCATCAGGAAGCGTACAAATTAGACAGGAAGCCTTTTTTATACCTGCTTCAATTAACGTACTGTCTTCTGTAGCATTTCCTTCGAGAAAAATGAGTTGATCATTTTGAAATTTCTCTATAATCTCCCTATCTCTTTCAATAATGATAAATGGTTTTTCGTACGCCATAAGTTTAACAGCCGCTTGCTTACCATTTCTACCGTAACCTACAATGATAATATGATTTTCTAATTTCTCGATCATTTTTTGAAGTTTTCGATATTGTACTCTTTTCGGGTCATTCTTATTAACGATATATTCAGTGATTACAGAAACTGAATATGCAAATATAGTAACGCTTGTGCCTATTAAAAATACAGTAAAAAGTTTTGCAGTATCATCTAAAGGCTGCACTTCACCGAAGCCTACCGTGGACATCGTGATCACAGTCATGTATAGTGCATCAACCCAGGAATAATTGGAGAAAAACCTAAATCCTAATACGCCAAAAGTGACCACAAACACCAATAGAATCAGTGCTATGTAAATCTTAGAACGAACCCATCTAAACATTCCTGTCATAAATCAAATACAGATGTTCTTTTAGTATACACAAGATCTTTAAGTTTTAACCAAAATGCCAATGTCAGATATACAACAAACCCTAATCCTACGGTAGCAAACGTGGCATAAATAAAAAACAAACGAACATTTTTTGCCCTCATCCCTAACCTATCCGCTAATCGGCTAGAGACATAAAATCCGTTTCTTTCCAGAAATAATCTTAGATTATAAAGCATACCGCAAATTAAATATAATTAGAAAATTTTAAGGATTTTTCAGCAAATAATTACCAAAAGAACAATGGATACATCGATTTTGCTCGCAGTAATTGTTATATAATTGTATAAAAGCTTGTGATTGTAAAGCATTATTGCATTCTATATTTTCTTTCTTGAACCTATCAACTATTCTGTTTTTCTCTGATTTCATTTGTGACATCAAATGAATAAGACCTTCTATTTCATTAAGTTGTCCTTTACTTTTATTAAAAGCAAATTTAATTGGTATGATAGTATTGATGATCAGGAGATCTGCAAAAGTCTTTGATATTTTTTTAGAAGAGGATTTTGATTCCTTGGTTAAAGTATAATGAGTTTTCCAAAAATCCGATGGTTCTACAGAAAATATCCTATATAATTCCTCTAAAGAGGAAGTTTCATTTACTACACTAAAAAGTGATTTTTTCGTTGCAAACAAAGCAGAGAGTTGCGCTATACGGACCGAAGGAAAATTAGGAGGTCTGAGCTTAAAAAAATTAAATGGCAACACACCATCATTAGATAACCTAAATTTAGATTTAAGGTATTCGTAGTTTTTATTTAGCGCTATAACATAATCAAAATCAGAATCAACATTTAATAATCCTGCTTGTCCCAGTAGAAGTGATTCTAGTTTTATCTGGGAATCGAAACATTTCCTTACAACTGAAAAATCAAGAGATTCAGCTAAGCTGGCAAAGGCTTCAGCATTAGTATTTAAACCAAAGTTTCTGGTTAGCATTTTGAACAAGACGGCTTCCCAGTTATTTTTAGATGCTTCTAAAAGCTTTTTTATTCTAATTGATTTCTCCTCAAGTCTTTCAAAATACAATCGCTCTGACCAGCTATCCTTTATCAATTGGGGTATATCAGTAAGCTGACCCGTACAATTCAATCTTTCTTTACTACCTATGAGTCTTTTATATGTATTAACCAATTTTTTATCAACACAATCTTCTAAAGCTAAAGTAGGTATAGGATTATTGCTGTTATCAAAAACTTCAACATCGCCATTCCAAACCACGTGCAAAATAACATTATTATAGTTCTCGTCAGTTTGGTGATTATGTGCATACCAATCGCTGGAATTGATATGAATTTCTACATTACCCGCCCATTTCTGTTGTCCAATTTCTATTAGTGCATTAAAGAAATCAGGACCAGCCGAATCTGTGTTGTGTATACCAGGGTTGATTATATTTATCAATTCTCCACTAGAAGAATTAAGCTTTTTTAATGTAAATTTTCTATACTTCCATATATAATGCAGAAAATCCTCTTTCATCAGAATATAATTTTATAGCTGCATTGCTAATATATTCAATTCAACATTATGTCTGAGATCAAATATAAAAGCATATTCCTTAAACTAATACCCTATAGAATTTATAGGGAATATGATTTTATTCTATAAAAACTACTGTATAACCCCATGATTTAATACGTGTATATGATAAAAATTGTACTAATGGTAACGAAATATGTATTTTTGGAAACAGTAAAAAAAGTTTATTTCCTTTACTTTGTATTGTAAATACAAGGGAAAAACATTATTCAAAACAAAAAATATATAAATAAAAAACCCTAAGCTTAGTTGAGTTTGTGTTAGGTTATTGATGGTTGTCTTACAAGACGACCATCTTTATTTTAGGTTGAAATCAGGATAAATATCAAATTTATTAAAGAATGCTTTTCTGAATTTTGATGAATTAGAATAATTCAAATTATCCATTACTTCTTTTATAGTCAATCCCTGCGAAAATATCATATTATACGAACTTTCTAATCTTTTGTTATTGAAGAACTCTAAAGGTGTTTGATTATGAATTTCCTTAAACATATTAAAGAAATATGTCCTGCTCATACTTGCCATATTGGCCAATTGATCAACACCAATAAATGGCTCATGAAGATTTCTTTCTAAATAACCGGATACTTTAAAAATATTACCTACTTGATTACTATTAATAGAAAATGGATTAATTGCACTTTCCCATTGACGTACATCTTTCCAGAACGTTTCTAATAACCGTATCCCTCTGGCTATAAAATAAAGGTAATTTTCAATTCTGGAAAAATCAGGATTAACAATTTGATCAAATAATATAGATTGTTGATAAGAGAAATAAAATTTATCTATATGCTTGTGAGAATCTCTAATATATCTATCAATCTTTTCTGCCATTTTATTACTCTTCATAAAATAGGGCTTAATATATGAGCTTTTTAAAACGATCATGGTGGATTTCACCTCTGCCCCTTTCGGAATATAAACCGTCTCTCCCCTCTTTGCATCAATACACCTCATATTACCAGGAGTATAACCCGTGGAGTAGTTACTTAAAACCTCATTCTTTTTAAACTTATGATCCAATGCATATTTCCTGAAGTGGATAATAAGATCATTCTCATCAATAGGTTGCCTGATATATTTAATATTCTGATGGGCTTTGTAATTATTGATGAGCAAAAATACCTCAGGAGAAATTTTATAATATGACAAATAACCTTCACCAACCTCTTTTGGGAAGGATATTCTGTCTGAATCACCGTTAGGATCCAATTGAGATTTATAATAATCTCTTAGCTTATCAATATCAGAAAAATCAAATGTGTACGTGATCATTTTATTATTTTATCCCACCACCCTATCCTCATTGGCTACTGTATCAGGAAGTGATAACTATATAATTAACTTTAATTATAGATAGTTGTTACACCAATTAGTTGCGTCATTAACTGGACAAAGTGAAAAATAAAAAAATCCCCTGTATCAAAAGGCAATTTTGATAGAGGGGATCATTTAGTAGTAAATATACTAAATTAATTTATATTACTTATGATATCATATTTAGTAACTATCTGGTATTCATTTGACTTATTCTTAACCAATACTGCGGAGTTACCATTTTTTATAAGTTTAGCGAGTTCGTCAAGAGAAATACTGTCCTCCACAACCGGATAGGGTTTCTGCATGATCTCCTTAATTGGAGTTGCACCTAAATGTTTATCATCTAAAAACGCAGAAAACATTATACTTTCATCTACTGAACCCACAAAACCTTCGCTATCAACAACCGGCATCTGAGAAATTTGATGTTTACGCATTCTTTCAATAGCATGAGACACCAGCTCCTCCGTCTTTACAGTAACTAAAGGTCTTTCTTCCCGGTCCTTTATTAAATCTGAAGCTGTCGAGATTTCTTCATCTAAGAAACCTCTGTCTCTCATCCAGTCATCATTAAACATTTTACCTACATAACGACTACCGTGATCATGAAATAAAACTACAACTACATCGCCCTTTTTAAAATGTTCTTTCAATTGTAAGACTCCCTTAATCGCAGCTCCTGCACTATTACCTAAGAACATTCCTTCTTCTTTAGCTAATCTTTGAGTATAAACTGCAGCATCTTTATCCGTTACTTTAGTAAATCCATCGATTATTGAAAAATCAACATTTTTAGGTAAAATATCCTCACCGATACCTTCTGTAACATAACTGTAAATTTCATTTTCATCAAAAATCCCGGTTTCATGATACTTCTTAAAAACTGAACCGTAGGTATCTATTCCCCATACTTTTACGTTAGGGTTTTGTTCTTTAAGGTATTTCCCCACTCCAGATATCGTACCTCCTGTACCTACACCAACAACAAAATGTGTGACCTTACCATCAGTTTGTTCCCATATTTCTGGCCCGGTACTTTCATAATGTGCAGCAGCGTTAGATGGATTATCGTATTGATTAACATACCAAGAATTTGGTGTTTCTTCAGCCAACCTTTTAGAAACGGAGTAATAAGATCTAGGATCGTCCGGCTCCACATTAGTAGGACAAACCATTACTTTAGCTCCAACTGCTCTAAGAATGTCCATCTTTTCTTTAGACTGCTTGTCCGCCATGACACAGATCAACTTGTAACCTTTAACTATTGCTGCTAACGCCAATCCCATACCTGTGTTACCAGATGTTCCTTCAATGATAGTTCCTCCCGGTTTTAATCTTCCATCAGCCTCTGCATCTTCAATCATTTTAACAGCCATTCTGTCTTTTACTGAATTCCCAGGATTGAATGTTTCATATTTAGCTAAAACCAAAGCATCAATATCCTTAACTAAAGCATTCATTTTAACTAAAGGGGTATTCCCTATAGTCCCCAATATATTTTCTGCGTATTTCAAGTCTTTTCTATTTAATTTAAGTTCCTAATTATTAGGTTTGAGTTTCTGAGAGTGCAAAGATACAAACTTGATTATGGTCCTACAATTTTAGTTAGCTAAAGATCAAATGGTATTTACTGAAAACGAATTGCCTTTACAGGAGATATTTTAGATATAATAAAAGAAGGTATCAGTAGCATTAAAACACACAAAAGCATCGTCCCTAGATTTAAGAGAAAAATATAACCTACACTAATATAAACGGGTGCTTTATCCACATAGTAAGTATCTGGATTTAATGTAATAACCCCATAGTACTCTTGCACATATAAAAGTCCTATTCCTAAAATATTGCCTAGTAATAAACCAACCAGAATCAGATATGCTGCATTATAAAGAAAAACTTTTCGTATCGACCAATCACTGGTTCCCAGTGCTTTTAGGATCCCTATCATAGGCACTCTCTCCAAAATTAGCACTAATAATGCAGTGATCATGTTAATTCCTGCTACAAGTATTATAATTCCTATAATACCTATAATATTTAAATCAAATAATTTTAACCACTCAAAAATCGTCCCGTATTTTAGAGCTATAGTTTGAGCATCCAGTGTTGAAGGAATATTTTCATAAATCTCTCTTCCTTTCTGCTCTATTTTATCAAAATCATCTAACAACACCTCAAACCTACCTACTTCATTATCCTTCCACTTATTCATTCTTTGAATATGTCTGATATCTGCAATAACAAATGATTCATCAAACTCTTGCATGCCAGAATTGTATATGCCTACAATATCAAAAGCACGAGTATTGGGTCTTGACTTTGGATCTGAATTTTTCTTTAGAAAAAACGTAATAGCTTTATCGCCTACTTTAAGATTTAATCTTTTGGATATATAATCAGAAATCAATATCTCACCATTAAGTTCATTAGAAAAATCAGGTAGTCTTCCTTCAATTAAATATTCCTCAAAATCTCTCCATAGATAATCTACTCCCACTCCCTTTACCACAACTCCTTCAAAGTCTTCTTCAGTTCTAATTAAACCTGCTTTAGTAGCTACTCCCTGAATATGCCGTATGCCATTTACACCTTGAAATCTGGGATAGAAACTTTGTTCTGTAGAAATAGGAGCTATCGTTTCTACACTACTATTATTATCAAAACTTGATATGATCACGTGGCCTTCAAAAGCGGCTACTTTATCTCGTATTTTACGCTGCAACCCGATTCCTGTAGCTACAGTAATAATCATCATAATCATACCAATAGTAATTGCCGCTATAGCAATTTTTATGATTGGAGCGGAAATACTACTTTTATGTTCTTTACCTTTGATTAGGCGTTTAGCTATAAAAAATTCGAAATTCAAGCTGATATGGTTTTAATCCAAAATACATCTGCCTTTTTGGCAAACAAGTTCAAAAATACATTTTTATTTTGTTGTTTCCTTTTTATTTCCTGTGCAAACAACTCAAAAGTTATACCCCAAGTGATAGATACAACTTCTGTCTCAACAGTTAATTCAGATAAACTAATTACAGAACCCATTGTAGGAGCTAATCAAACGGAAGCATATCTGCCATTACTTAAAGATAAAAAAATAGCTATAGTGGGTAATCAAACCTCTGTCATTTTCAATGAAAATGCATCTGAAAAATATACACATTTAGTAGATTCATTGTTGGCTCTTAATGTAAATATCATAAAGGTTTTTGCTCCTGAACATGGTTTTAGAGGCAAGGCCGATGCAGGAGAGCTGGTCGCTGACGGCAAGGATATTAAAACAGGCATTCCAATTATTTCTTTATATGGCAAAAACAAAAAACCATCAAAGGAATCTGTTGAGAACATTGACCTTATGTTATTTGACATTCAGGATGTTGGAGTCCGATTTTACACCTATATTTCTACACTGCATTATGTAATGCAGACCTGCGCAGAAAATAACATCCCTATAATCATTCTGGACCGTCCTAACCCTAATGGACACTATATTGACGGACCTACATTAGAAAAAGATCATAGCAGCTTCGTGGGTATGCATCCCGTACCTTTAGTTCATGGAATGACTATAGGTGAATATGCGAAAATGATCAATGGCGAAGGATGGTTAGGTGACAACCTGAAGTCTGATATCACCGTAATCCCAGTAAAAAATTATACACATCAAACTTTTTACAGCTTACCTATACGTCCTTCTCCTAACCTACCTAATGATACCGCCATAAATCTTTATCCGAGCCTTGGTCTTTTTGAAGGCACTACCTTAAATGCAGGAAGAGGAACAGAGATGCAATTTCAAATCTTCGGATCTCCATTATTACCTAAGGAAAAATATGGGTTTCAATATACACCTGAGCCTAATTTTGGAGCAAAATATCCTAAACATCAGGGAGAAAATTGCAATGGACTTGATCTGAGAAATACTCCTCGTCTTGACAGAATCGACCTTAAATGGCTTATAGAAGCGTACACGGATTTTAAAGATAAATCCAAATTTTTTAATACAAGTTCATTTACCATACACTCTGGAACTAAAAAATTGAAACAACAAATTGAACAGGGGTATTCATTTAGAGAGATTAGAAAAACCTGGCTAAATGATCTTGAAAATTTCAAAAACATCAGGAAAAACTATCTTTTATACCCTTAAAAAAGCCACAACCCCGATCTCGAATCGCAATGAAACCTCAAATGAAAATATCTATTGCTAAAAATTTTTCATACTTATTTTTACTTTATTCAGTATTTGCCATGGCTACAAATTCTTACCAGCAAAGCTCTGAACAGTACGATATATCAGTTAAGGAACAAA
>NZVW01000135.1 GCA_002697475.1 Aquimarina sp.
ACCTGCAGAATTTTTAGGCTATGAAATTGGAGAACAATTTAGCCGGCACTCAGATGTTGTAGATTATTTTGAGCATGTCGCACAGAATTCAGAAATGGTTACTTATCACAATTATGGTAAAACAAATGAAAGAAGGCCACTTACCTATGCTATTGTTTCTTCAAAAGAAAACATAAAAAATATTGACAACATAAGGATTCAGAATTTAAAAAACATCGGTCTCATTGATGGTAACACTAATGACAATACAACTGCCATTGTTTGGCTGAGTTACAATGTGCACGGTAATGAAGCTTCAAGTACAGAAGCTTCAATGGCTATGCTCTATGAACTCATTACCAAAAAACAAGATTGGCTACAAAATACCGTAGTTATTATAGATCCTTGTATAAATCCTGATGGTAGGGATCGTTATGCTAATTGGTATAATATGGTGAAATCAACTCCGTATAATACTAACCAGCTGGCAGCAGAACATAATGAGCCCTGGCCAGGGGGCCGACCAAATCATTATCTGTTTGACCTAAACAGAGACTGGGCATGGGCTACACAGGCAGAAACACAAGCGCGTCTTAAAATTTATAACCAGTGGGTGCCTCATATCCACGTTGATTTTCACGAACAAGGGATAAATGAACCCTATTACTTTGCTCCGGCGGCAGAGCCATTTCATGAGATCATTACACCTTGGCAAAGGGAACTACAAACCCAGATCGGTAAGAATCACGCAAAATACTTTGATAAAGAAGGTTGGCTATTCTTTACCAGAGAGCGCTTTGATCTTTTGTACCCAAGTTATGGCGACACTTATCCTACCTTTATGGGTGCCATAGGTATGACTTATGAACAAGCCGGTCATGGTAGAGCCGGACTAGGTATTGAAACAGATGAAGGTTATGTACTCACCTTAAAAGACAGAGCTTTGCATCACCTAACCACTGGACTATCAACAGTTGAAGTTGCTTCAAAAAATGCAGAAAGGATAAATTCAGAATTTAAAAGGTTTTTTGACAATAATGACTTAAAGTATAAAAGCTTTGTATTACAAGGTGAAGCTGACAAGATTGCCTCATTACAGGCATTGTTGGATCTACACGAAATAAAATATCAAACTTTAAATTCGGGTAAGGTTTCAGGATTTAATTACACAGAAAATAAGCAGGGTAGTATCAATTTTAAAAATGCCATTGTAGTACATACAGACCAGCCCAAAGGAAAAATGGTTAATGTACTTTTTGAGCCTAATGCAAAATTAAGTACTCCCTTGACTTATGACATTACCGCCTGGAGCATTCCGCACGCATATGGTTTAGAGGCTATAGCCTCTACATCAAAAGTTTCAGCAGCTGCAGTAAAACCTGAAAACTCCATACAGAATAACGCTGATAGATCTTCAGCAGGTTATATTACTAAGTGGAATAGCTTGGCCGATGCAAAGTTTTTAGCAGAGCTTTTAAACCATAATATTAGAGTTCGATTTTCAGAAAAAGATTTTGTCAATAATGGAGTGGAGTTTAAAAAAGGTAGTCTTGTGATTACTAAGAGTGACAACAAAAAGACTGAAGATTATGACCAAAAACTTATCGAAATCGCTAATAAGCACAAAAGAAAGTTGTACACTACACCTACCAGTTTTGCAAGTAGCGGTGTTGATTTTGGATCACCGGATATAAAACTCATAAACAACTCAAAAATTGCACTCCTTAAGGGTAATTATACCTCTTCATTGAGCTATGGTGAGATTTGGCATTTTTTTGAAAAGCAGCTAAACTACCCAGTAACTTCAATTGATACCGATTATTTGAAAAACATTGATTTAGCACAATTTGATGTTTTAATACTACCTAATGGCTATTACGGCGGATACCTGGATAAAGATACTATGGAATCCATTTCAGGCTGGGTGCGTAAAGGAGGTAAAATAATCGCTATTGGTAATGCAGTAGCTGCATTTAATGATCAAAAAGGTTTTGATCTTAAAAGAAATAAATCTGATCAAAAAGAAAAGGACTCTATTGGAAATCTAACCCCTTATGATCAACGTGAAAAAGAAAGCGTTAAAGACTTTATTACCGGTAGCATCTTTAAAACCAGAGTTGATCCTTCACACCCTATGGCATTTGGATACAATGATACTTACTTCACTTTAAAACTAGGGGATGATTCTTATAAGTTATTAGAAAATGGGTACAATGTATCTTACATTGACACCCCTGAAAGTGTATCAGGTTTTGCCGGTGAGGATGCCAAAAAAAGATTGCAAAACTCTTTAGTCTTTGGAGAAGCCAGATTAGGTAGAGGAAGTGTTATCTATATGGTGGATAATCCATTATTCAGAGCTTTCTGGGAAAACGGCAAATTGTTTTTTGTGAATGCCATTTTTATGACTAACAATAATAAATTTAGAATTTAAAATTCATCAATTTAAATCATATGAATATCAATAAAAAATATAAGAATTTCGGCATCATTGCTATAATAGCTACTATGCTTATATATTCTTGTAACGATAAAGAAGAAAAAAAAGAAACAACAGATATGGAGGATAGCAATATGACAAAAAATGTCTTGCTGAATGAGTGGGAAGGTCCATATGGAGGGGTACCAGCCTTTGATAAAATGAAGGTTGAAGATATCAAACCTGCCCTGGAAGAGGCTATGGAAGTTAATTTAAATGAGATTGAAAAAATTGCTAATAATGATGAGCCCGCTACATTCGAAAATACGATTGTAGCAATGGAAAAATCAGGAGAAGAATTGAATCGTGTTTTTACCTATTACGGTATCTATAGTAGTAACATGTCCTCTCCTGAATTTAGAGAAGTTCAACAGGAAATGGCACCTAAACTTTCTGAATTTCAATCAAAGATTTCGCAGAATGAAAAACTTTTTCAACGCATAAAAACGGTCTACGAAGCTTCTAAAAAAGACTCTTTAGAGGCAGATCAGCAACGAGTGGTTCAGCTCACCTACGAGCAATTTGCTATGAATGGAGCTGAATTGGACGAAGAAAAGAAAAAGCGATATGCAGAAATTAATAAAGAATTATCAGAATTGTATACCACCTTTTCTAACAATGTTTTAGCAGATGAAGAGGGTTATGTAACCTACATAAACAAAGAACAATTAGGAGGCCTATCAGAACCTTTGGTTAAAGCTTATGCTAAAGCTGCAGCAGACAGAGGAAAAGACGGACAATATGCTATAACCAATACCCGATCTTCAATGGATCCTTTCCTTACGTATTCTGATGAGCGTGAGTTAAGAGAAAAAGTATGGAAAAACTACTATTCCAGAGGAGATAATGGAGATGAACACGACAATAATGAAATCATTACCAAAATACTAAAACTAAGAAAAGAGCGTGTAGGACTATTAGGTTATGACAATTATGCGGATTGGAGATTGCAAAACAGAATGGCTAAAAATCCTGAAAACGCATTAAAATTAATGAATGCCGTATGGCCGGCTGCAATTGCAAGAGTACAGGAAGAAGTTGCTGATATGCAAGCTATTGCTGATGCAGAAGGTAAGAATATTAAAATAGAGCCCTGGGATTACAGATATTATGCAGAAAAAGTAAGGAAAAAGAAATATGATCTGGACTCTGACGAAGTAAAATCATACTTACAGTTAGACAAGCTAAGAGAAGCAATGTTTTTTGTAGCTGGTGAGCTATTCAATTATAATTTTGCTCCGGTGGCAGAAGGTCAAGTTCCGGTTTTTCACCCAGATGTAAAAGTATGGGAAGTAACCGATAAAAACTCAGGGGAGCATATTGGCCTATGGTATCTTGATCCTTTTGCCAGACCTGGAAAAAGATCAGGAGCCTGGGCAACCACTTACAGAAGCCACACCACCTTTAATGGTAAAGAAACAGTCTTAGCTTCTAACAATTCTAATTTTGTTAAACCAGCACCAGGAGAACCTGTATTGGTATCTTGGGATGATGCAGAGACATTCTTTCACGAATTTGGGCACGCACTACACTTTTTCTCATCAGAAGTTAGATATCCTACACTTAATGGAGGAGTAAGAGATTATACAGAATTTCAATCCCAACTTTTAGAAAGATGGCTATCAACAGATCCGGTAATCAATAATTATCTGGTACATTACGAAACTGGTAAGCCTATGCCACAGGAATTGGTACAAAAAATTAAAAACGCATCTACATTCAATCAGGGATTTGCCACAACAGAATATCTGGCTTCAGCACTTATGGATATGGAATTACACTTAGCCGACCCTGAAAATTTAGATGTAGATACATTTGAAAAAGAAACACTAGCAACTTTAAAAATGCCTAATGAGCTTGTAATGCGTCATAGAACTCCTCATTTTGGTCACGTATTTTCCGGAGAGGGATATGCTACTGCATATTACGGATATATGTGGGCAGATGTGCTTACCTCTGATGCAGCAGAAGTCTTTGCAGAGGCTCCAGATGGTTTTTATGACAAGACAATAGCTGCTAAGTTGGTGAAATATCTTTTTGCTCCGAGAAATGCGATGGATCCAGCAGAGGCCTATAGAAAATTTAGAGGGCGGGACGCTAAAATTGATGCGCTTATGAAAGATAGAGGCTTTCCAATACCTAAAGAATAAAAGTAAAAAACCCGGTCTGTTGAACCGGGTTTTTTACTCTTTAAAATTTTAAAATGTTATTAAAATGCCTGATGCTTTTTAAAAAGATATGTATCTTAACTTATCTTTTTAAGATAGATACAATGAGAATAATTAAAACTTTAGCACTGGTATTATATATTTTTGTTATCAGCTGCAATGAAAATAAAGAAGCTATCATAAAGGCAGAGGATTCCTCAATTAGTGATAAAGAGATGATTGAAGTTCTTGGTAAAATTGAAAAATCTTCACAGCTTTTTCAGCAGAAATTGAATGAACTAAAATCTAATAATGATTCTCTTTATAAGCTTGCCAAGCCTAAATATGATGATTTTATTAAAAGAAGTGCTATTTTAATAAACAAACAGAACGAGATTCTAAAGAGACAAACAGAATTAAAACAGCAACTTAAAGATAAGAGTCTTGAAGCTTATGAACTTGACTCCAATCAAAGCATAATTAACAAAGATTTTCAGATATTAAAGAATGAGTTTGACTACTTGATGAAAAACTATGAAAATCTTCAATACAATATGAATTCTCGTCACGCAGAAGAATTTTCATTTGAAGAAACCTAAAATTTAAGTTTTTTATAACAATAACCTCAATACAATTACTAATAATTATTTAGATATTTGTCTAAATACCTAAATAATGAATTTTGTTTTTAAAGCACTAAATGACAAAACCAGAAGACAAATTCTTGATCTTTTAAAAGAAAAAGATATGACTGCAGGGGATATTGCTGAACATTTCAACATATCTAAACCCAGTATTTCACATCATTTAGACATTTTAAAAAGAGCAGAACTTATAAGTTCTGTAAAAAAAGGACAATTTCTAATCTATTCCATTAATACAACAGTATTGGATGATCTATTTCAATGGATATACAATTTAAAAAGTAAAAGCAATGAAGTTTCAGATAAAAAGAGAAATTCCTTTCTGGATAATTCTATTCATCCCGATTCTTTATCAGATTTATAATTGGTCTATTATACCTAATAACATTCCTGTTCATTTTAATTTAAAAGGAGAAGCGGATAGGTACGACAGCAAACAGAGTTTTCTGGCCTTTATAATCATTATCTCGATAACGCTATATATTCTACTACTCTTTGTTCCGAAAATTGATCCCAAAAAAAGGATTCGTGAAATGGGAGAGAAATACCATTATCTACGTTTTGCCACTACATTCCTTATCTCATTCATTTTTACACTCATTACCTTTAATTCTATAGATGAAGAATTTAAACTACAGCCGTACTTAGGGCTATTCTTTGGTTTGTTATTCATTTTATTAGGCAATTATTTCAGGAACTTAAAACCTAATTATTTTATAGGCATACGAACTCCCTGGACTTTAGAAAACGAATCTGTCTGGAAAATCACTCATCAATTCAGTAGTATACTTTGGGTAATTGGTGGAACAATTATGCTACTTACCAATATTTTTAGCCAAAATGAACCCGTGAGTTGGTATATCAACATAGCTATAATTGGTATGCTTACCATAGTACCAATCCTTTATTCTTATTTAAAATACAGAAAACTCAATTAAAACAAATACAAATGAAACAATGTTTAGTATTATTATCTGCTTGCTTGTTATTAGTAAATAGTTATTCGCAAGAGCAAGTGACTATCACATCGGATAGTCTCCAACTTTATGGAACACTTCTCCATCCTGAAAATGCAAAAACATTAGTTGTGCTCGTATCAGGTTCAGGTAACACCGATAGAGATGGTAATTCTCTTATGGGACAAACTAAACTTGAAAACAATAGCTTAAAAATGGTTGCTGAGCAATTATATCAAAATGACTTTGCATCTTTGAGATATGACAAAAGAGGTGTTGGAAAAAGTATAAACCTATCAGTCAATGAAAACGAATTACGGTTTGAATCCTATGTGAAAGATCTGGTAGCGTGGATTGAATATCTTTCTCCAAAATATGAAGAAATTGTTCTTGCCGGGCACAGTCAGGGAGCTTTAGTAGCGATTTTAGCTGCCCAGCGAGCTCAGGTTGATAAGATTATTACATTAGCAGGCTTAAGTAATTCTGCCTACCAAACACTTAAGGAACAGTTAAGCAATCAACCTAAATTTGTTTCAGATCAAGCTCTACCTATCTTGGAGGAAATTAATCAAGGAAAAAAAGTTGACAGCATACCTCCGTATCTTATGAGTGTTTTTAGACCTGATATTCAGGAATACCTGATATCATTTTTACAATATGATCCAAAAGAAGAAATAAAGAAACTGAATATTCCTGTATTGATCATTCAAGGCACTACTGATATTCAGATTAACGTAAAAGACTCCAAACAGCTTGCTGAGTCTTATAATAAAGCGAAGCTCGTTATCATAAATGAGATGAATCATATACTTAAAAAGGCTGTTGCTGACAGAAATAAGAATTTTGAGACTTATAATGATCCTGAATTAGCATTACACCCTGAACTTATGGGTGCGATTATGACATTTATTAAAAGATAGTATATTAATGTTTTCCAAACATTTTTAAGACTACTCTAATATTTAATATCTTGTAAATAAAAAATGCCCATAGTTCTTCACCCTGCCGATTTAAGAGGAAAAGCTGATCATGGATGGCTAAAATCCTTTCACTCTTTTAGTTTTGCTAACTACTATGATCCTAAAAAAATGAATTTTGGTGTACTTAGGGTTCTCAATGATGACTTTGTGGCACCTGGAATGGGGTTTGGTACCCATCCCCATGATAATATGGAGATCATTTCTATACCTCTCGAAGGTGATCTGGAACATAAAGATAGTATGGGCAATACGACAGTTATAAAAGAGGGAGATATCCAGGTAATGAGTGCTGGAACCGGCATATCTCATAGCGAATACAATAAGAATGATGATAAGCCTGTCAAATTTCTACAAATATGGGTTATTCCAAATAAAAAGAATGTTACTCCACGCTATGATCAGATAACCATAGAGAAAGAGATGTATCACAACAAGCTCTTTCAGATTTTATCTCCTAGTTCTGAAGATGAAGGAGTTTGGATTCATCAAGATGCCTGGTTCTATATTTCAGAAACGGACGACAGTCAAATTTTTACTTATAGTCTTAAAAAGGACACTAACGGTTTATACGTATTCCTTTTAGAGGGCACAATCGTTGTTGAAGGTCACGAGTTAAAAACAAGGGATGCAATTGGATTATGGGACATTAAGACAGTAGAAATAAGCACAAAGAGAAACTCTAAATTTTTAATTATGGATGTCCCAATGACTTTTTAATAAGGTATTCCATTGTCAACTTTAGGGATAGAATCATCTAATTGAATATTTCCTATTATTTAGTCAATAAACAAAGTTATTTAAAAGCATTTTTTGGATTAAAAAACATTTCTTTTGTTAGAAAATGATCACAAAAACACGTTTTTTATTGAAAAATATATAATCATATCTCAAAATACACCTCAAATGTTACCAAATCGTTAAAGTTGAACTTTTTTTCATTGACTTTCATTTTTATATAGAATGCAAGAAATTTGATATTTTCTTGCATTAAAATCACACTTTCTCATCAAAGTCAAATATTCTTCTCAGTTTTTGACAAATTAGCTTGAAAGAAAACCATGCCAAAAACCGCTTAACACCCACGTTTACAAGGGTTTCAAAGACTCAACTATTGTTTTGTATATTTCTTTTTAGATACATTTGCACCGGAATTCAAAAAGGGAATTAAACTTTAATAAAACAACAACAAATAAAATTCAAAGTCATGTTAAAAAAATTATCATTTCTACTTGTATTAGCTGTATCATTCATCGCTTGTGAAGCTGAATCAATTGATCAACCAACTTTAGAGAACAATAACAATCAAGAAGTTGAAAACGAAAATCCTAACAATGATGAAGTAGATATCTTTATCGATGGTGATAAAGGTTTAGGAAACTAAAAATAAATACTCTCTTTATAATTTAGAGTTAGCCACGAAAAGTTTAAAGAGTTTTATATTTTAGAGAGGGAATGTATCGTAGCATTCCCTTTTTTCATGCCTTAAATGTTTAGAAAAGTAAGTTGTCCTATAAAATACACAACTCTGTATGAGCAATATTGTGAATACTAATAGAAAAGAATAAACATTACCTCTTTAAAATAAGGTTTTACAATTATACTACCTCTCCGTAAAGATCAAAATCCTCTGCTTCATATATCTTCACGTTTGCAAAATCTCCCGTTTTAAGATAGAACTTTGACGCATCAATTAAAACCTCATTATCCACATCAGGAGAATCAAACTCTGTTCTGGCTACGAAATAATTTCCTTCTTTTCTATCTACTAAAACTCTGAAAGTTTGACCTATCTTTTCTTGATTCAACTCCCAGGAAATTTGAGACTGTATTTCCATAATTTCGTTAGCGCGAGCGATTTTAGTTTCCTCAGGAACGTCATCCACTAGCTTGTATGCATGAGTATTTTCCTCATGAGAGTATGTAAAACACCCCAATCGTTCAAATCGCATCTCTCTAACCCACTCCTTTAGAACTTCAAAGTCTTCTTCTGTCTCGCCTGGATATCCTACAATTAGTGTAGTCCTAATTGCCATCTCAGGAACAGCTTTTCTAAATTCTTCTATAAGTTTAGTAGTTTTAGCTTTTGTAGTTCCTCTTCTCATAGATTTAAGGATAGGATCTGCAATATGCTGCAGCGGAATATCAATGTAGTTACACACCTTTTGCTCTGATCGCATCACTTCTAAAACATCCATAGGAAAACCAGTAGGAAATGCATAATGTAAACGGATCCATTCAATACCTTCAACTTTTACCAATTCTCTTAATAAATCAGCAAGTCTTCTTTCTTTATACAAATCAAGACCATAATATGTCAAATCCTGAGCAATAAGTATTAATTCTTTAACCCCATTAGCTGCTAATTTCTCAGCCTCAGTGACAAGATTTTCTATAGGAGTAGATTTATGTTTTCCTCGCATTAAAGGAATAGCGCAAAAAGAACAAGGTCTATCACACCCCTCGGCTATCTTCAAATAAGCATAATTCTTAGGTGTGGTTGTTAGTCTTTCACCTATTAACTCGTGTTTATAATCTGCTCCTAAAGCTTTTAATAATCCGGGTAACTCAGTGGTCCCGAAGTATTGATCAACATTAGGTATCTCCTTTTCTAAATCTGGTTTATATCTTTCTGATAAACACCCTGTCACAAAAACTTTATCTATATCTCCTTCTTCCTTTTTTTGTACATATTCCAGAATAGTATTTATAGACTCTTCTTTTGCATTGGCTATAAAACCACAAGTATTGATAACAACAATATTACCTTCCTCTTCATGGACCACCTCTTTATTATTGGCCCTCAACTGCCCCATAAGCACCTCGCTGTCATAAACATTTTTACTACAGCCTAGTGTTACAACATTGATCTTATTTTTCTTTAATCTCTTAGTTCTCATAGCTTTCTTATAAAGGTTTGCAAAGATACAATGAATCTTAGAAGTAGAATAATTTAATTCTTTTTAAACCTAAAAATCATTTTGTAATTAAACCTTTAGTATATTAAACAGTCCAAATCTATATATATCCTATTATTATGAAAGCATTACCACCTCTGTATTATCTTATATTGATTCTATTCATATCCTGTACTAGCGATGATGGTGGAGATATTCCACATAGTGAGACTTTATACTTCCCTCCAGTTCAATCAGAAGATTGGCAGACTATGAGCATTGAAGAAGCAGGATGGAATACGGATAAGGTCTCAGAGCTGAAAACTTTTTTAGAAATTCAAAACACTAAAGCTTTTATCATTTTAAAAAATGGTAAAATTGTTATTGAAGAATATTTTAATGACTTTACTAAAAATGACTCCCATTTTTGGTTCTCTGCTGGTAAAACTTTGACTGCATTTACTATAGGAATAGCAAATGAAGAAGGACTAATAGACCTCAATTCTTCATCTGCGTTATACCTGCAAAGTGGGTGGTCATCCCTTACTCCCACAGAAGAAAGTCTGATTACTGTAAAACACCATTTAACCATGACCACTGGTCTTGATTATAACATTACCAACACTTTTTGTACAGATCCTGAATGTCTGACATACTTAAATCCATCTGGAAGTTTTTGGTACTATCACAATGCTCCTTATACACTTCTTTCAGAAATGATTTCAAGCGTATATAATGCAGGCTTTGATACTTATTTTGATGAAAAAATCAAATCCAAAACAGGAATGGATGGTTCCTGGTTGACCTTGGGGTATAATAAAATATACTATAGCACAGCCCGAAGTATGGCTCGTTTTGGACTACTTAATCTTAACAAAGGTGTGTGGGGGGATGTTGACGTCTTACAAAATCAGGTTTATTTTAATGAAATGACAACACCATCTCAGAACTTAAATCCATCTTATGGCTATTTATGGTGGCTAAATGGGCAAACGTCCTTTAGGCTACCTGGCTCAGAAATTCAATATGATGGTAAACTTATACCTAATGCGCCTGATGACCTTATTGCCGGTTTAGGCAAGGACGATCAAAAGCTCTATGTTATTCCCAGTGAAAATTTGGTAATTGTAAGGCTAGGTGACGCAGCTGATCAATCTCTTTTAGGACCCTCAGGATTCGATAATGAACTTTGGGCATACATTAATGCCTTAACAAACTAGAAGGATACTCTCAACACTGCATTAGGAGTAAATCCTAAGGCAGTTCTTAGATTTTGATCTGGTAAATTTTGACTGTCCAGTGCGTAGTAGTCTCCTATAACATTCCTATTGTTTGTAACATTCCATAAAGACACTCCCGCATTCCCTTTGATACCCTTACTTATCCTAAAATCGTAAACTGCGGATAGATCTGCCCTGAAGTAAGGTTCTAAATTTGAAGAATTAGCTTCTCCATAAACAATATTTCTTCTTTCCTGTACTTCAACAGGCAGTGCAGAAGAAGTTGGTAAACCGGAATGCCAGTTAACCCCTGCTGATAACTTAAATTGGTTAAAGGTATATGACCCTCCTGCTGTAACTGAGTGAATAATATTTATGTTATTAGGAAAATTGACGTCTTCAAAATCATCAAAAGTATATTCATTATCCCCAAAACTATAACTAAACCAACCGTTGAAATTTTTGAGTTTCTTACTAACCAAAACTTCAATTCCCATAACATCATATTTTCCAATTCCATTTTCGAATTCATATTTGGTCTGAAACCCCTGGCTCCTTGCAGTGATACCATCCACGTTTTTATAGTACATATCCAAACTAACCAATAAGTCATTTCGATTATATGTTACACCTCCTGATAGCTGCTTACCTTGAATAATAGGAATATCCTGATCATTAGAAAGTACCCATCTCCTTTTTTCTACACCTAAAAAATCATTCTGGAAATTTATAATCTGTGAAGTATTTTGATGCTTAAACTCTCCTAAAAGTTCTACTGCAAAATATTTCTTAAATCTTCGATTTATGCTAATCCTGGGCTCTATAAAATGTCGGCCTAGCTTATCATTATAGGTATATCGAACTCCTAAATTTAAGTTTGTTTTATTATCAGCAGATTTTAAGATAGCTTCTGTAAATAATGAGTGTGTTCTGGTAACACGAATCTTTTCATCAACAAATCTTGGGTTATCAATATCATTGAGATTACCAATCCCTGTTTCAATAAGTTGATATCCAGACAGTAATTGCAAATTAGATTTCATTTTGTAGAGGCCACTGAGCTTTACACCAGTCTCGGAAACTCTATTTTCCTGTAAAAAACGTTGGTTTTCTACAAGGTTAGCATTTTCAGCCCTTAACATATAATCTGTATTATATACCTGAAGCACAGAACTGAATTTTTCATTCCATTTTCTGTCATAAAAAAGCCCTCCGGCAATACTACTTTGATTTACACTACTTTGTCTCGACGTAAAATTACCCGAAACAACAGCATTTTCCTGAAAAACCAAATCATTACTAAGTAACAAAAAATTGAGCCTAATTTTATCATTTGACGAAATGTGATAGTTCCACCTTAGATTGGTATCATAAAAATCAAATCTAAGATCAGAGCTTACTGCATTTTCCTGATTATTTTCGATCTCAGTATTCTGTTTTATTCTATCAAAATATTCTGAATATGTAGGAGTTTCAAAAAGTTCGCTTATCGCTTTTCTTGCTGTTATTTGTAGTGAGGATTTTTTACCAATTGGAATATCTGCAAACACATCACTATTGATAAGATTGGTTCCTACACTAATACTTAAACTATCATTAATTTCACTTTTCGTATTCATCATTATGGTTCCTGAAACACCATCTGTATACTGGGTACTGGTTCCATTCTTTATTATAGTAGCTCTTTTGGTATTGTTAGGGTTAAAAACCGATATCAGCCCAAAAAAGTGTCCGGATTGATACATTCTTATCCCATCCCAAAGAATCAAATTCTGGTCGTGAGTACCGCCCCTGATATTGATATTGGAAACCGTTTCATCAATACTCTGTATACCTGGAAGAGCTTGTATCGTCTGTAGAACGTCTGATTCTATAAGCCCCGGTAAAATACCAAAATCAGAGTAATCAACTTGTATACCTCCATCACTTGTCCTGCTAATACCCTTGGTTATATAGTTTTTAATTACAATTTCATTAAGACTTTGGGTGACCTGCCGGATATAAATAGTCAAACATTCTTCCTCCGGAAATTCATTTACCTTTATTCGTTGTTCTTTATATCCTAAATATTTAATGACTAATTCCTCATCCGGATTTGTCACTTCGAGTTGAAAATAACCTTGATCGTTTGTGACTACAGAATTATCACTCCCTTGAACCGTAGCATATGATAAACTAAACTCCGATCCATATTCTTTAATATATCCACATATAGCTTTGAGAAATTTCTTTTCTCTAATGACAATAAAATTGTTATTAATGAGCTCAAAGGAAAGGTTAGTCTCTTTCTCCAAAAAAGTAAGCACTTCTTCAAAAGACAAAGCCTCATCAGGAATTTTTATTTTCAAATTCCTGACAAGGTTATCTGCATAAGTAAACTGATAATCAAAACGATTTTCTAGAAGTATTAATACTTCTGAGAGAGGTTTTTTCTGGTCAATTTCTTGAGAAATTGATTTAAAACCAATAAGATAAAACGTAAATAGACATATAAGTCTAATTACGTTTTTTTTATTTAGAGATAATAATGATGTTCTTGTCGTTATCAACGCTATAGGTTAAATCTAACGGTAAAGTTATAGATTTTAACCCATCTTGTAAACTATTATGTACAAAACCTCCTGTAAAAAGTTGATTTTGATTTACATCAATAAGCTTTATACTAACATTGTATTGTCTTTCAAACTCTTTAACAACTTGTATATAAGGCACACTTTTCAATGTACTCATATTCTTTATCCAACCCGGAGCACTTTCAGGAGTTTGTTCAAAATATCTTTCTCCATTAACGATTCTAAATCTACTACCCGCAGGAATGTTAATAGCCTCATTGTTTTTAAATGAAAGGCTAACTAAACCTTCATAACAATGAACCTCAAAAAAGCCTTCTCTACTCTTTACATTAAACTGAGTCCCTAATACAGTGACTGTTCCTTCTGATGTTACAACATCAAATCTTTTACCCTTAGACACTTTGAAATAAGCTTCTCCTTTAAGAGATACTGATCTATTACTATTCCAATTACTTTTATTGTAGCGAACTTCTGAATCTGCATTAACAATAACTTCAGAATTATCAGGTAAAGTTAGCTCTATCTTTTCAGCAATCTCAGCACTAACAGCATTATCCGTGGGATTTAGAAACATATACCCTATTCCAAAAAGTACTACCAATACAGCGGCAATTTTTAACAGAACAGGTGTAAGTGCTTTTCTTTTATTAGATAATGATCTTTTTTGATCATAATATTGATGAAAAGAATTAATGTCTGCAGTCTCAGAAAACTCAGAAGCCTTAAAATACTTAGCTGTCTCGATAATCCTAAGGTGTTCCTTATAATCATCAAGCTTTTCAAAAGCTTCTCTTTCTGCTTCAGTTAACTCTCCAGTTAACCACTTTTTTATTAGATTATCCTTTTCCATGTTATAATCGCCTTATATCTATAAAACAACTGAAAACTTAATATTCCTTTAAATTTTTTAGTTTTTTAATTAAAGCCTTCTATTTCTTCCTTTAATTTATTGTACGCAGCATAAATCCTATTTTCCACAGCCTTTCTTGTTGTTCCCAGCATTTCTGCTATTTCAGCGTGTTTTTTACCCTCTACTTTATTTAATAAAAATGCAGTTCTCTGATCTTCTGTTAATTTGCTTAATGCTTTTTGATATTTCTTTAAAAATTGTTTTTCTTCTAATACAAATTCAGGAGACTCGTTGGTGTAGTCTTTAGGTTTTACCTCTGTATACTTTAAAACTACCTTTTGGTGTTTAATTTCATTTAACATCATGTTATTGGCTACCGTAAACAGAAAACCCTTCGCTTTTGAAATTGTAACTTCTTTACATTTATCTAAAAGTTTAATAAAGGCATCCTGCATTTTATCATTAGGCCCTAATGCTTCCCCATATTTATAATAGAGGTAGTTATGCAAATCTTTTGAGTATTCTTTGTAAATAGATGAAAAAACAGACTCATCGCAAACATTTTTATGCAGGTCTTTAGGCATAAAATCAGTTAATTTTCAGTAAAAGTAGAAAAAATAGAAAATAATTAAAGGAGTTTTTAGAACTTAGTTGTTTTATATATGTAAGGCTTGCATAAAAACAATCAAAATGAAGCATACCAGAACTGTTTATATTTACCTTTTTTTGTCCCTAACAATACCTACATTATTCAGTTCTTGTAGAAAAGAGTCTGACACCCTAATCCAGCCTTCTGAAGAGCAGGTTCTACAAGCTAATTCAAAAGCTGTAGAACTCTTATCTAAAGTAACGGCTAACGATGGAAAAAACGATAACATTATCGATTCCTCATCCCTAATCTCCATCGTTTTGCCTGTTTCAGTAGAAGTAGAAGGCGATATTTATATCATTAATAATCAAGATGATATTGAGAGTATTGAAGATCTCATTTTTGAAACAGAAGATGGCGAAGTGAATATCATTTTTCCTATCGATGTTATTCTTTATGACTATTCTGCTCAGAGGATTAATACTCAGCAAGAGTTTGACGCTTTACTTGTAAATCTTGAAAGCACAGCAACTATTAATGAAATACTTGAATGTATAGGTATTCGGTACCCTGTAGAGATCTCTGTTTTTGATAGAGACACAGAAATAACTGAAGTATTAAGTTTAGAAAACAATGAGCAACTTTTTGCTTTTTTACAAAACTTAAATGAAAATGTAATTGCTACACTTAGTGCGCCTGTTACTATAATTCTGCCTGATGGTAGCAACGCTCAGGCTAATACAGTTAGCGAACTGGTTGAAATTATAGAAGATGTTGAGGACGATTGTGAAGATGAAGATGATACAGTTGATGGAGATGATATTACTATTGATATATTCATAGAAACTCTTGTAAATGGCGAATGGGAAATTCAAAAGTTTAAAGACGATGAAGATAATCAGACTCAAGAATTCAGAGACTATCAACTTAATTTTGATACCAACGGTTCAATTGATGCTTTAAATACAGATTCAAACGAAACTTTTTCAGGTAGCTGGAGTGTAGAGACGAATTCAGATAACGAATTAAATGTAACTATAGAATTCACAAACTCAGCTCTATTAGAGAGGTTAAATAAAGATAACTGGATTGTTAAGAAGATTCAGGATAATAGAATAATGTTCGAGGATGAAGATCCTGCAAACATAAGTAAGGATGAATTATTTTTAAAAAAGATTTAATGAAATAGAATATTAATTATGTCTAAATCTAATCTTTTTTCTAAATACAAAATATTAATTATAGGAATATCAATTGTAGTATACTGTATAATGCTTACAGCTTTTTTAATAAGTAAGGGAGAAACACTTTTTAATTGAGATACTACTAGATTTAAGATTATTAGCACTTAAGAGACTAGGTATACAGCGACTTTTCATACGTAATCCTAATCAACAGCTTATACCTGGTAAATCTTGCGAATGCTGATTTTGAGTATGAAGCCTTCAGAAATTTCTGAAGGCTTTTCCCTTTTTATAAGATCATCCAATTATTTATAATCTTGAGGTGCAATCCTGTAACCTGTCAGATCCTCAAATGCTTTACCGTAATACAGTAGTTTATCTTCAGTAAACTGCTTACCTATAAATGTCAACCCCTTCGGCTCTCCTGAAGCAGTATAACCCATAGGAACAGTTAATGCGGGGTATTTAGCCACTGCCGCATAACCGGCATGGTGATTATTAATCGATAAGATTGCATCTAATCCATACTTATCAAAAAAAGAATCGAAATAACGTCTACCTGATATTTCTAATTGCCTTTTAATATCTGTTAATTCTTCGAAAGAAGTTCCATCTTGTACAATACCATCAAAAAGTTGTTGCCCATAGGGTATTCTTTTTAAGGAATCCTTACTATTAAAATTGACGATATCCTCAACACTCTTAACCGAAACTTTGTTACTATCAGTATTATTGAGGTAAACCTTAAGATCTGTCTTCATATCCGCACTTAGCAAAGTTAAAAAACCTGGCAATGCAACTTGGTCCGGTTCTATCTCAAATATTAGACCTCCGGATTTTCGAATTTCAGAAATTGCCTGATTGTATAGTGAATCAGCCACAAACTCTTTGAAGATGCCAAATTTTTTCCCTTCTAAATTAGGACTTTTAAGCGCTTCAATAGCACTATAATTAACCGAAACGGAACTCTTATCTTTTTGATCTTTGCCTAACATTGCATCCAGTACTATGGCATTATCAATAACATTTTTTGTCATAGGTCCAGGAGTATCTAAAGAACTTGATATAGGAACGATTCCTGATCTGCTTAAAACTCCAACTGTAGGTTTAAGTCCTACTAATGAATTTTGACTAGATGGAGATAAAATTGAACCACTGGTTTCTGTACCTATTGCAGCAACGCAAAAGTTAGCCGCAACTGCAGCTCCACTACCTGAGCTCGAACCCCCTGATTCAAAAACTAATCTTCCATAGGGATTCATTGTTTGGCCACCTATAGCACTGTAACCTACCGGACAACCAGCACATAAAAAATAAGCCCATTCACTAAGATTAGCCTTTCCTAAAATCAAAGCATTTTGATGCTTCAAACGTTCTGTGATAAAAGCATCAGCATCTACTCTATTGTCTTTAAGCGCCACAGCTCCTGCCGTAGTCACCATTCCCTTTACATCTATATTGTCCTTTAGCAAGATAGGCATACCATAAATACTATGCATATCGATTGTACTTTTATCCGTTTCATCTAATCGCCTTGCTTCATTTATCACTTGGGGATTTAAAGACAATACCGCATTGAGAGATAGCATATTATCTGTTTCAAACTTTCGGATTCTATAAATATAAAACTTAACTAATTTCTCATAAGACAAATCACCTATCTTAATTGCATTTTGAAGTTCAGGTATACTTTTATCCAGTATTAAGGGTTTCAAACTTTGATAGTCATTATTGGTAAAACCTGCCATTTGAGTATTTAAACTCTCCCAGATATCATTTTTATCTTTAACCTTTGAATTAATCAGCTTAAGGTGCATCCTACTCTGTTCAAGGGTCTTTGTCTTCTCCAGGTCCTTACTTTCATCATAAGGTTTCCATTGCGGAACAGCTTCCTCAGTTACTATTATCGATTTTTCTTCCTTTTTACAGCTAAAGATGACAAACACTACCAGAATAAAGCAAAACAGTTGTTTCATTTGAAGATTTTAAATGGATTGTGAACTGGTCAAATTATAAAAAAAGGCGCAGTAAAAAATTTACTACGCCTCATTTAACTCTTTTGTAACAATTTTATTTAAAGAAAGAATCTACGAATTCGTATTTATTAAAAACCTGTAAATCCTCTATACCTTCTCCTACTCCTATATACTTTACAGGTATCTGAAATTGATCACTAATACCTATTACAACACCACCTTTAGCTGTCCCATCCAGTTTTGTTACTGCCAATGAAGTAACCTCTGTAGCAGCCGTAAATTGTTTAGCCTGTTCAAAAGCATTCTGACCTGTAGAGCCGTCAAGAACTAACAATACATCATGAGGTGCATCAGGTATAACCTTTTGCATTACGCGCTTCACTTTTGTCAGCTCATTCATCAAATTAATTTTGTTATGTAGCCTACCCGCAGTATCTATTATAATAACATCAGCATCCTGTGCCTTACCAGAAGTTAGTGTATCAAATGCTACTGATGCAGGGTCGCTCCCCATAGCTTGTTTAATAATAGGCACCCCTACTCTGTCAGCCCAAACCTGTAACTGATCTATAGCTGCCGCTCTAAATGTATCTGCAGCACCTAGAACCACATTCAGGCCTTTTTTCTTGAACTGGTACGCAAGCTTACCAATAGTAGTTGTTTTACCTACACCATTTACACCAACAACCATTAAAACATAAGGTCTCTTAGCCGAAGGTATTTCGTAATCCGTAGCTTCACCAATATTTGTTTCGGATAAAAGCCCAGCTATTTCATCTCTAAGGATTTGATTCAACTCATCCGTGCCTAAGTACTTATCTTTTGCAACCCTATCTTCTATCCTCTCAATAATCTTAATAGTAGTCTTAACCCCAACATCACTGGTAACTAAGACTTCTTCAAGATTATCCAAAACATCATCATCAACTTTAGATTTCCCCGCTACTGCTTTACTTAGCTTAGAGAAAAATGATGTTTTGGTTTTTTCAAGCCCCTTATCTAAGGTTTCTTTTTTTTCTGAAGAAAAAATATTTTTAAAAAAACTCATTTGCTAAAATCTTATGATCAATTATATACTGTAAATATAAAAAAGAAGAGCCATTCCAATA
>NZVW01000136.1 GCA_002697475.1 Aquimarina sp.
CCTCTCCTTAAAATTGAATATGGTTTTTACATATTCTATACGTGGATGAATATGCATCTTTTATCTATGTTGGAGAGGAGATTATTTTCAGGATAATACGCTTAAATTATAATTTACTCAAAGAAGAATATTTTTAAATATTTAAAATATAAGTTAAAAAGGAATCAATTTTTATGGTTTTCACATAAAAAAGAGCTGTTTTTTGAGGATGTATACCAAATGTATGCTTTTTTTTATGTAATGTGTAAAATTTATTTTTGATATTTGACAAGTATGAAAGTCGCTTTTACCAGTGCATCAGTCAGTGAATGTATTACACAGTTACACTTTTATTAAACCAAAACTCAAAATCTAAATGAAACAAAAATTTAACCAACGGCCACATTACTTCGACCTTAATTCGCCCCATTGCTATTAAGTCTTCACGGATAATTAGTTGATCGCTTGTTACATATTTGAATTTTAATGTAATCTAAGTTCATACGTACTATCATGGTAAAATGACTAGTACCTTGTACTATTTATTATAAAAAAAATAGAATGTCAGTATTTCTATTCTTTTATGATAGACATTGTCTAATATGCTTGACATCGATTTCTGTATCCGTTAACCTGATGTGTTTGGCTCATTTCAACAAACTCTTATTAACCTAAAATTTTCAATTTATGAAATTCTTGCAAACTCTGGGGATATTCGTATCCCTAATGCTGTCAATTCCTTTGTCAGCACAATTCAATTATGGAGAAGCTCTCCAAAAGTCATTATTTTTTTATGAAGTACAGCAATCAGGACCGCTCCCCGATTGGAACCGTGTTTCCTGGAGAGCAGATGCTACAGTAAATGATGGATCAGATGTAGGACTGGATCTTAACGGAGGCTGGTTTGATGCCGGAGATCACGTAAAGTTTAATTTTCCGATGGCATTTAGTGTTACTGCACTCGCCTGGGGCGGTATAGAATACGAAGATGCTTACCGTAGTAGCGGACAGTTAGAGATTTTAAAGAGAAATTTAAAGTTTGTTACGGATTATTTTTTAAAGTGTCATACCGCGCCTAATGAACTTTGGGGTCAGGTTGGTAACGGGGGTATCGATCACAGTTGGTGGGGATCTCCGGAGGTCTACCCTAGAGAGCGTCCATCATATAAGATTGATCAAGCCAATCCGGGATCTGATCTGGCAGCAGAAACAGCGGCGGCAATGGCTGCAGTAAGTATTTTATTAAAAGATGATAATCCATCTTATAGCGCAACTCTTGTGGAACACGCTAAGCAGCTTTATAATTTTGCCGATAATTTTAGAGATGAATACTCCAATTCTATTACGGACGCCGCAGGGTTCTACAGATCATTTAGCAGCTATCAGGATGAGTTGGTGTGGGGTGCCATCTGGATGTATAAAGCTACTAATGACCCGGTTTATCTTGCTAAAGCGGAGACAGAGTATGACAATCTTCAAAGAGAAGGGCAAAGCACTACGGCTAAGTATAAAGAAGCCTTTTCCTGGGATGATAAAGCATATGGATGTTATGTGGCATTAGCACAAATTACCGGAAAGCAAAAGTACATTCAGGATGCAGAGAGAAATCTGGATTACTTTGCGCATAATGTTAATGGAGAGTCAGTGCCAACTACTCCTGGAGGATTACCTCATTTAAGACAGTGGGGTACGATCAGATATGCATCAAACCAATCATTATTAGCTTTAATATACGGAGATAAGGTAACCTCAGATCCTATCAAAAAAGAAAGGTATTCTGATTTTGCAAAAAGAATGGTAGACTATGCATTAGGTGATAATCCAATCAACCGAAGTTTTATGAACGGTTTTGGTAATAATCCTGCTAATGATCCTCATCATAGAGCAAATAGTGGTAACTGGACGAATAGTGATAGTGGTCCTCCTAATGTTGCCAGTCATATTTTGTATGGAGCGGTTGTAGGTGGTCCTAAAAATGCGAATAATGATAATTTTGAAGATGATAGAGGAGAATTTGTAGCTAATGAAGTTGCCTGTGATTATAATGCTTGTATAACAGGAGTTTTAGCCAGAATGTATGGCGAATTTGGAGGAGATCCGTTAGCCGATTTCCCGGTTAAAGAGGTTCCATCAAGAGCAGAAATACGTTCATTCTCAAAATTTAATAGTAATAATATTTTCGGGTCTACCATTAGCGTTAATATCCAAAACAGAACAGCATGGCCTGCAAGAAGAACAGATAAATTAAGTTACAGGTATTATTTTGATATTTCTGAAGCTGTAGACGCAGGTTTTTCGATTAATGATTATAATATTCAAATTAATGCCCTGAATAGCGATGCTAAAATTGAAATAAAGCAGCACGATGGTACTGTGTACTTTGCAGAAATAGTTGACCTTCCTTCAATAGCCCCAATTGGTGATCCTGCTTTTAGAACAGAAACCCAAATCAATATAAGAATACCTAATGGAGTACCTTATGATATTACTAATGACTGGTCTGCTCAGGGATTATCCAGCGGAGCAGTTGAGAGTACTAATATACCGGTTTATGACAATGGAGTGTTAGTTTTTGGTAATGAACCAGATGGTGGGAATGTGCCTAATGCTGCATTTACAGCCACACCAGAGTCTGGTATTGCACCGCTTACCGTTTCATTCGATGCTTCTAACTCTTTAGATCCTAATGGCGATGCATTGACCTATAGCTGGGATTTTAGTAATGGAGAAATATCTGACAGTGTTACAGCTGATGTGGTATATTCACTTCCGGGGACCTATTTGGTTTCATTAACTGTTAGTGATGGCACTAATACATCGAATGCTACAACTAAAACAATCGTAGTTGAGGATGGTAATATCGCTCCTTCTGCTTCCTTTACCACAACACCTTCTGCTGGTATCGTGCCGGTAATGGTTAGTTTTGATGCCTCTGCTTCTTCTGATGAAAATGGAGACAGTTTAACCTATAGCTGGGATTTTGGTGATGGACAGTCGGCTTCAGGAGTAACTGTAAGTCATTTATACGATACCGTTGGAGTATATACAGTGATATTAACAGTAAGTGATGGCAGTAAGCAAGATACAGCAGAGCGCACGGTGACGGTAACTGATGGTCAACCCATTGCAGCATTCACTGTAGATAATGAGATAGGTGAATTACCATTAACAATTAATGTGGATGCCTCCGCTTCTATTGATCCTACAGGAGGAGTATTGACTTACGATTGGGATTTTGGTAACGGAGATACTGCCGATACGATAAATGCATCAGCTACCTACACAGCTGTAGGGAATTATGTAGTAACGTTAACAGTTTCTAATACAAATGGGACAGCTGTAACTACTAAAACGATAACGGTTACGGATGGTGCTGTAGGCTGCACATTTGATACTCCTCTGTCTACTGCATTGCCTACAATTAATACAAGTTTTAGCAATAGTTATGTACTGGGAGATGGAGGACCGGATTTAAGTAATGTTATCAATTTTGTGATTAACTGGGATCTTCAAAACAATGGGTTGTATCAGTTTTCTATGAACACAAATAACGGTGTTCCTAGCTGGTGGAATGACTTTTTACCAAAAGTAACACAGAATTTTAATAGTGTACAACCGGCAGTTACAATAACGAACTCAGGATTCCCTAATCTTGATGGAAGCTACTGGGCAACTGTTGATAATGGTAATTTTGTTCTGGTATCTCAGGATAGCAGTTTTACGATTTATTTTAATAATTCAGCGAATGCTCCGGATTGTGATGATACTGGCGGGACATTAGTTGATGGAGGAGTAATTACAGGGGGTCCTTTTGAATTTATACAAGGAGATGGTATCGCGGATAATGTTTCCGGAATTACGCTCTCAGGAACTAAAGGAGATAATTCTATTTGGTTAGTTACAGATAATGATCTAAATATTCTTAGTCTGTCAGAAAACTTAACCGCTCTTGAATCATTAAATTTTGATACTACCGATTCAGGTACTTGTTTAATTTGGCATTTAAGCTATGAAAATGATTTACGGGGTGCTGAAGTAGGAAATAATGTAACAACAGATTTCACAGGAACTTTTGATCTATCGAATTCCATAACTATTACAAAAACTCCAGCAGATACTACGGACAAAACGGATGGAGGAACGATTGCAACAGATTCAGGGGATACTACTGTTTCTATTATCACCGGTGATGGACTAGCTGATGTGATTACATTTAGTAATACAAGTACTTCAACAGAAGCATATGCTTATCTTATTACAAATGATAATGGTAATATTCTGACTACGCAAACAATATCATATGATTTTGAAGGATCTTCTGTAGGAATATGTCGAGTATATGGCATATCTTTTACAGGTGTTTTAACCGTAGCAGGTAAAAATATAGCAGACACAAATCTATCTTCAGAAGAATTTTCGCTTTCTTCTAACTTTATTACAGTTATAAGAGAAGAAGATACCTCTGGAGGCGGAGGTTCAGGATCCTCAGATAATCTATATGTTGATAGATTCATAGAAATGAGGAATGAGTTTTACGATCCAGCAAATGGGTATTTTAGTGCAGATGGATCACCTCATCATTCCATAGAAACATTAATCGTTGAAGCTCCGGATCACGGACATGAGTCAACAAGCGAGTTATATTCCTATTGGCTATGGTTAGAGGCAATGAATGGAAGGGTTACGGGAGACTGGAAACCTTTAAGTGATGTTTGGGATAAAATAGAACAATTTATTATTCCTACAACGGCAGATCAACCTACAAATGCAGCGTACAACCCTTCTTCTCCTGCATCTTTTGCGAAGGAATTTCCTTTGCCAAGTGACTATCCTGCTTTGTTAGAGTTTAATGCTCCTGTAGGAAAGGATCCGGTATCTTCAGATTTGAATTCCACATATGGATCTGATGTATATCAAATGCACTGGCTGTTGGATAACGATAATTTCTACGGATTTGGTAATAGAGGTGATGGAGTGAGTACCCCTTCATACATCAATACTTTTCAAAGAGGAGAACAAGAGTCTGTTTACGAAACTATTCCTCATCCTTCTTGGGAGAGTTTTGATTGGGGAGGAAACAATGGATTTTTACCATTATTTATTGAAGATCAGAATTATGCAAGACAATGGAGATATACCAGTGCACCTGATGCAGATGCTAGAGCTGTACAAGCCATGTACTGGGCGCAAGTATATGCTAAGGAGCAAGGCTATGATGGCAGTATTTTAGATCTTGATAAAGCCACTAAAATGGGAGACTATTTAAGATTGGCAATGTTTGATAAATATTTCAAGCCGTTAGGAGTGCAAAGTTCTTCAAGTGGTGCAGGTAATGGTTACGATAGTGCACACTATTTAATGTCTTGGTATATATCTTGGGGAGGATCTGCTGATCCATCTTCTCCATGGGCATTTAGAATAAGTTCTAGTCATTGTCATTTTGGATATCAAAACCCTATCGCAGCTTATGCTCTTAGTCAGGTAGAAGATCTTAAACCAAAATCCCAAAACGGAGTGAGAGACTGGACAGAGAGCTTGCAGCGACAGATGGAATTCTATGCCTGGTTGCAATCAAAAGAGGGTGCTATCGCAGGAGGAGCCACTAATAGCTGGAATGGTGATTATAGCACATACCCTGCAGGTAAATCAACTTTTTATGAAATGGCGTACGATTCTGATCCTGTATATCATGATCCAGGAAGTGGAACCTGGTTTGGATGGCAGGCTTGGTCTATGGAACGAGTTGCCGAGTATTATTACATTACTAACGATCCTATGGCAAAAAACATTATGGATAAGTGGACAGCTTGGGTTAAATCTCATATTCAACTAATTGGGCAAGATGATTTTGAAATTCCTGCTACATTATTATGGTCAGGAGAACCTGATACTTGGAATCCGGATAATCCAGGTTCTAATAATAATTTAAGTGTTACGGTAACTGAATATGGGAAGGATCTTGGTATAGCTTCTTCAACGGCTAAGGCATTGATTTACTACGCAGCTGCAACAGAAAAATATGAAATACTGGATAGCGAATCAAGAGATTTAGCTAAAGAAATACTGGATAGAATATGGAATAACTACAGAGATGATAAAGGTATTTCTTCAATCGAAAAAAGAGGTGATTTCTCAAGAATCTTCGAGGAAGAGGTATACGTACCAAGCGGATTTAATGGAACAATGCCTAATGGAGATAAAATTGAGTCAGGAGTGAGCTTTTTAGACATTAGATCAGATCTTAAAAATGATCCTGAATTTTCAAGATTAAGAGACGCCTACAACAATGGAGTTGAGTATACTCAAAGATATCATAGAAGTTGGGCACAGATAGAGTATGCTCTTGCCAATGCTGAATATGGATTTTTCTTTGGAGAAAGTAATAGAGGTAATAAAAAAGAAGCAAAAGACAATGTTATGATTGTAACTCCAAACCCTGCTTCAGATCATGTTGATATATCGACAGGTAAGAATCCTGACAATTATCAGGTGGAATTATATGACCTATCTGGAAAGAAAATTTCTAAAAGAGTAGATGTAGTACAAGAAAATTCAACCAGGATTATGATTGACCATCTTCCGGCAGGAATTTATGTTGTAAAACTCACAAACTTAAAAACCAAACAAGTTCAGCGTAAAAAGATTGTAATTAACCGTTAAAAAGGATATAAGGAGAAAGTCTTGTGCTTTCTCCTTTATTACAATTCATACTCTTAAAACAACATTATGAAATATAAAATAACTACGTTTTTACTATGCTTGCTAAGTATGCTAAATATGTATGCCCAGTTAGATTCTCCTCCGGGTTTTGTTTATACAGAAGGCAAACAATTTATGCTGGATGGCAGACCTTTCTATTTTTCAGGAGCTAATGTCTATGATTTTTTTACGTATGGTTCATCAAGCGGAGATATAGAAACTCAGTTTATGGATAAGGACAGAATTGATGAACATATGCGTCGTTTATATCTTAACGGTATCAGGGTGATTCGCATCTGGGGTTTTAGTCACGAAGATTGGCACGGATTTGAGCCACAAAAAGGAGTATATAGTGAGGCTCAGTTCTCACTCTTTGATTATGTAGTGAAATCAGCTGAAGCTAATGGTCTGAAACTTATTATTGCTTTAGAAAACTATTGGAATGATTACGGCGGTATTAAAGACCGACTAAAGTGGGAAGGTATTGATGTAGAAGGGGCTGGTACCCACGATCAGGGACAGTTTTTTACAAATGCATCAGCAGTTCAGGGCTATAAAGATTATGTAGAATATTTTTTGACGAGAGTTAATCACTATGATGGAGTGGAGTATCGTAATGATCCAACCATACTGGCCTGGGAGCTTATGAATGAACCAAGATATCAGGGTTTTGGTGATGATCTGACTTCTGACACGCTACGGGCTTGGGTGGATGATATGGGTGAATTTATCAAATCCTTAGACAGTAACCACCTTTTAAGCACCGGACTTGAAGCACACGGAACTAAATATGGTTTTGGAGGGGATGAAGGAAATGATTTTATCAAAATACATCAATCTCCATATATTGATTTTGCATCTGCACATCCTTATATCAGAGAAAGCTGGTCTAATTTTACGTTAGAGGAGACACTGAAACTTGTGTGTCAGTGGGCAGATGAATCTCATCAAATTCTTAAAAAACCATTATACATCGGAGAGTTTAATGTAGAAATCCAAGAGCGATACGAATGGTGGGAGGAAATGTATGGTTTTATTGAAGAAAAGAAAATTGGAGCAAGTGCTTTTTGGTGGTTCCCGGACAATAACACACCTAGGGATAAGTTCGGTGTCTTTGAAGGTGATGTTGAGTTAGCTATTTACAAAGAGCATGCGTATAAAATGGAGGATATGTCAGGTGGAGAAACAATATATCTTTCTTTAGTATCCCCAAAATCAGGTGACAAGTACGTTTCTGGCAGTGAGGTTCATATTGAAGCCAATCTGATAAATGAAACTAATGCGGTACAAAAAGTAGAGTTTTATGCGGACGGAGTGTTGTTAGGTGAGGATACTATAGCTCCATTCGAGCTGGATGTGGATAATTTACCCGACGGAGAATATTTGATCACCTCTGTGGCAACAGGAAAAAATGGTATAATAAAAACCTCTTCACCAAGAAAAATACAGATTGGCGGAGAAGGTATCTTAGAACTCTTGTATAAAGATGCTTCAGAGGCAGTAGTAAGTAATATCATAAAGCCTCATTTTATACTTAAAAATAATTCTTCTACGGATGTAGCTTATGAAGACCTTAGTATCCGATATTGGTTTGATACAGAGGATGATATAGCATTGAACTTTTTTACAGATTATGTAGTATTAGGCGCTAATAAACTAAATGGAAAGTTTGTAGCTATAGATGAAGACTCTAAATATCTTGAAATTACATTCGATTCTTCTGCAGGGCTGCTTGGAAGTTTTGAAAATTCCGGTAGAATGGAAACCAAAATCGCAAATAGTAATTGGTCTGATATGGATCAATCCAATGACTATTCTTTTAATCCTACTAATAAGGATTTTGCTACTTCGACTGTTGTTGGGCTTTATCTTAAAGGCAAACTTATAAGTGGTATAGAGCCTGATGGTAGTAGCAACATCCCTCCGGTAGCAATCTTAGAGGCTTCAATTGTATCAGGAGACGCTCCGCTATTGATAGATTTTGACGGTTCTTCATCTACAGATGCTGATGGTGACGCGTTGACGTACTTATGGGATTTTGGAAATGGTGATACCACAGAAGAGGCTTTGGCTACTTATGAATTTGTACAACCGGGTAGCTACGAAGTTACGCTTACAGTGCACGATGGGAGAGCATCAGCTACAGCTGCAACCACAATTACTGTCAATGCTACAGAAGTTATAGCAGATTTTATAGTTGATAAAACTCAAGGAGTTGCTCCACTAACCATAAACTTTGATGCCTCTTCATCCTATAATCCGGCACCTGGTTTACTTACATATGACTGGGATTTTGGTGATGGAACCATTGCTGAAGGAGAACAGGTAGCGCACGCTTATATGTCTTCGGGAGTGTTTATTGCAATGCTAACCGTTACGAATTATGAAGGCAAGTCTGATACTAAAAGTGTGGATATAACGGTTACAGAAGAACCGTCAGGAGAGCTTATTCTTCAATATAGAAATGGGGGTAGTAATCCGTCAGATAACATGATCAATCCACATATTCAGATCATAAATCAGGGTAGCACGGCTGTAGCTTACAATGATCTTTCGGTTAGATATTGGTTCACTTCTGAAGAAAATAGCAATCTTAATTTCTGGTGTGATTGGGCGCAATTCGGTTCTGGTTTCGTTAATGGAACGTTCGGGCAGCAAAATGGAATGGATTATTTAGAAATAACATTTGTATCAGGAGCAGGAGCCATTGCTTCCGGACAAAATTCTGGACCTATACAGGGAAGATTTGCTAAAGCAAACTGGTCAAACTTTGATGAGACTAATGATTATTCCTTTAACGCTAAACTAACAACTTATGCGGTACATCAAGATATTACTCTCTATCAGAATGGAAATTTAATCTTTGGTCAAGAACCATCTCAGAGTAATGGATTTAGTAGTGCAGAGCAATTCTATCTTTTTCCTAATCCGGCAAATAAATATGTTAATGTAGAAAAAACAACAGGGCTTAAAGATTTTACAGTTAAAGTAATAGATATCTATGGTAATGTTGTAAGTGACAGTGCATCAAATCATGTAGATGTTAGTTTGCTGAACTCAGGAATGTACATCGTCGAGATTAAAGACCTTAAAACGAATACAAAGATTCAGAAGCATTTAGTCATAAACAAATAATACATAACTATTTAGAAATAGAGTATAGGTAAAACTATTCATAGACTTTATTTCTAATAAAAAACTAAAGAGATGAAATATACTAATAAAATATTGTGGGTCATGCTACTATTCTGTAGCATAATCTTCGGACAACAGCAAAATTTCCTTTCCGTATCCGGAAATAAATTAATAGACAGTAGGGGGCAAGAAGTCAGATTGACCGGGTTAAATTGGTTTGGATTTGAAACCTCAGTTTATACGGTTCATGGAATATGGACCAGAGACACTAAAAGTGTATTAGAACAAATAAAAGATTTGGGATTCAATACTATAAGAATACCCTGGTGCAATGAAATGCTTAATCCCGAAGCATCGATTACAATACCTTCTTATGGTTCTGATGCATATACGGGAGTATCTCCTATGAACGAAGAAGAATCTAAGTTAACCAAACCTATAGAGTTACTTGATGTCATTGTTAAATGGTGTCAGGAAAATGATCTTAAAATAATCCTGGATAATCACTCCAGAGCAGCAGATGGTTATCTTGTAGAAGGTTTATGGTATACTGATGCCTACCCGGAAGAGAGATGGATAAATGACTGGAAGTTTATGGCTGATCGTTATAAAAACTATTCAGCAGTAGTAGGAATGGATTTAAATAATGAACCCCACAGTGCTACTTGGGGAGCTAATAATGTTACTACTGATTGGAACAAAGCAGCAGAGCGATGTGGTAATGCTATATTAGAGATTAACCCTAATGTATTGATTATTGTTGAGGGAGTTGGAGAATTTCAGGGTGATTCCTATTGGTGGGGCGGTCAGTTAAAAGGAGCTGCCCAGTATCCGGTAGTACTTTCTGACCCTTCAAAATTGATGTATTCTGCACACGAGTATGGTCCGGAAGTAGCACAACAGGATTGGTTTACTGCCTCAGATTTCCCTGATAATATGCCGGGCATTTGGCAAGAGAACTTTCATTATTTATATGAAAATGAGACTTCTCCAATTTTTGTTGGTGAATTTGGGATAAAAGATCAGGATGCTTTTGGAGGTATAGCATATACCTGGTTTATAGAATGGATGGACTTTATGGGAGGAATTTATTCCTGGACATTCTGGACATTAAATCCTAACTCAGGGGATACCGGAGGAATATTAAAAGATGATTGGTCTTCTGTCAATGAGTGGAAGATGGATGTAATAAGGCCTAATTTTGCACCTTTTATTCCTAATGTTATTGGCGATGGAGGAAGTAATAATCCGCCGATAGCTGAACTGACGACTGATGTAAATGCAGGTATAGCTCCATTAACGGTGCAATTTGATGCATCTGGATCATCTGATCCTGATGGTGATAGTCTAACATACTTCTGGGATTTTGGAGATGGTACGACTACTACAGGAATTTCTGTAAGCCACGGCTTTGAATCAACAGGTACTTATAATGTTAGTCTGTCAGTGAGTGATGGACAATTATCTGATACTGCTATGGTAACAATTACTGTAACTGATGGAGATACTACAAGACCTGCACCGGTTATTCCTGATCAACCATCATTTGTTACGGATCAATATAGAAATATGTTTGTGGAGTCCGGTAAATCATCTGTTGCGGTAGTGGGTAAACTGAATCAAATATGGAATCATTATTTTGTAAACGGAGATTTAGATAGCGAAAGGCTGTATTATGAAACAGGATCAGATATGGCTTATATCTTGGATACAGGTAATGATGATATCAGATCTGAAGGGATGTCCTACGGAATGATGATCTGTGTTCAGCTGGATAAAAAAGAAGAGTTTGACAGGTTATGGAAATTTGCAAAAACGTATAGTCAGCATAAACCTGGTACGGCGAGGGAAGGTTTGTTTTCTTGGCAGGTTAACAGAACTGATTTTTCTATGATGGATCAGAATTCCGCTTCAGATGGAGAGGAATACTTTGTTACGGCATTATTTTTTGCGGATGCAAGGTGGGGTAGCCGTGTTGATGGAGATTTTGATCCGGAAAAAGATGTCTTTGATTACAGGGCTCAAGCCAACTATATTTTGGATAATATGCTAAATAAGGCTGATTCAGATAGCGGGCAATGTCCTTCAAATATGGTAAATCTTAACGAAAAGCAAATCGTTTTTACACCTTGTGGTACGGCTGCTACTTTTACAGACCCTTCATATCATCTTCCTGGTTTTTATGAGATCTGGGCATTATACGCAGATAACAATAATGATCTATGGTCAGATATGGCAACGACAAGTCGGACCTATCTTTTACCAAGGGCGGCACATCCTGTAACAGGTTTAATTCCTGATTATTCAGAGTTTGATGGTACACCAAAGGAGATTGGATCACACGCTAATTTTGAGTTTGATGCCTGGCGAAATATTATGAATATGAGCTTTGATTTTGCTTGGTTTCAGAAGGAGAAAGAAAATATTCAGCCTATCATTAACAAGCAGATTGATTTCTTTAAAGACAAGCCTAATTATCCAGGTTTATGGACATTAGACGGAACTCCCAGAAACTCAGATCATAACCCTGGTTTGGTAGCGTGTAATGCAGTTGGGAGTTTAGCACTCGCTGATGCTAAAGTTTGGTCTTTTGTAGATGAACTTTTTGAAATGTCAATACCGTCAGGTAAGTATAGATATTATGATGGATTATTGTATATGATGAGCTATATGCATTTAGCAGGAGCTTATAAAATTTACAAGCCTGATACCAATATAAATCAGTCACCGGTAGCAGAATTTACAGCCACTCCCGCAACGGGATCAATACCGCTAACGGTTCAATTTGATGCTTCTGGATCATCTGACCCTGATGGAGATAGTCTTACATACTTCTGGAATTTTGGAGATGGGAATACAGCTGTAGGTTTAACTACAACGCATAAGTATACTATTGCAGGAAGCTTTACGGTCACGTTAACCGTAACTGATACTAAAGGGAATACTGATACCTTACGTAAGGAGATTACAGCCACAGGACCAGGAGGAGGTAATGATTGTACTTTTGGTGTACCATTAAGTACCGCTTTACCCACAATAAGTAACTCCTCTTATACTAATGTTTATGTATTTGGTAATGGTCCTGATCTTAGTAATATTACCAATTTTGTGATTAATTGGGATTTGCAAAATAATGGTTTATGGCAGTTGTCAATGAATACGAATAACGGTCAACCAAGCTGGTGGGTTAATTTGCTTCAGAGCGTAACCAATCAAACTTTCAATAGTAATGCTCCATCAATTACTTTATCAGGTACAGGCATACCTCTATTAGATGGAGCTTATGATGTTACCTTAGATGGAGATAATTTTGTGATGGTTTCAAAATTAGGAGACTTTACTATCTATTTTAGTAATTCTGCACCTCCTAACTGTTCTGATAGAGCGAATAAGTTACAGCTTTCTAATCAACAGCTGAAAGTTTCACTATATCCTAATCCGGTCAAAGGAAGATTTGTGATAGAAGGTAATGGTGATTTAACAGGTTCTACTATTGATATTTATAATATTCTGGGTAAAAAGGTGATGTCTAAGTCTAACGTAATTTTTAGTAAATCTATAGGTGTAAATATATCAAGCCTTACTAAAGGGATTTACTTTGTAAAAATCAATAATGATACGATTTCAAGAACCTTTAAAATAGAAAAACTATGATATAAATAATTAAACCTATTGCGTATTGTAAATCAATAGAATATATAAGGTCTTCGATTTGTCTAATGACGTTATAAATTGACAATCAATACGCAGTAGGTTACTCAACTCTAAAGTTTACCTGGAGATATGTAATGCTATTGACTAGTAAAATTCCTCAAATACTAGCGTTTTAACCGCGAATTCTTACTACATCCTTACGCATTATAATACGTCCGGAAGCTGATTAGCTTAAGGTGTTACTTTTACGTTGATTTTTTTTAACATCTGTTAATCAGACTGTCGTTTTTGCCATCTATCCCCCCATAACTTCGACAGTTGGCAATTAGCAGGACAAGTTCACTAATTCATTTATTAATTTATTTAAGTATGAAATTTGCAAAACACAAATTACTAATTGCAGTTTTTCTTCTTGGGCTAATTACATATGCTCAGACCCCGGAAGGAGAATTAAAGAGATGGCACAAAGTCACATTGACTTTTAATGGTCCTAATACCTCAGAGACCGCAAGCCCCAACCCGTTTTCGGATTATAATTTAGAGGTAACATTTACTCACACCGGTAGTAACCGAAGTTTTAAAGTTCCTGGTTATTTTGCAGCCTGTGGTAATGCAGAGAACAACAGCTGTGCGTCAGGTAACAAATGGCGTGTACATTTTGCTCCAGATCAAACTGGTACCTGGAACTGGTCAGCATCCTTTAAGAGTGGAACTAACGTAGCTATAAACGGAGGTGGTTCTGCAGCAGGATTTATGCACGGTGCTACAGGTTCATTTTCTGTAGCAGAGTCTGATAAGTCCGGGAGAGATTACAGAAGTAAAGGTTTAGGTAGATTAACCTATGTAGGTCAGCATTACTTAAGACATACCGGTACTGATCCTTCTAATCCTAATGGTCCTTGGTTTGTTAAGGCAGGAGCTGATTCTCCTGAAAATGCATTTAATTATGTAGATTTTGATGCTACGCCAAGCTATAACAACAATCTTAACAAGATAGGAAGTAAAACCTGGCAACCACACCAAAGAGATTATGTAGCTGCTGATGCATCTTCATATACCTGGGCTAGTGGTAAAGGAACTGAAATTTTAGGAATGGTTAATTACCTATCCGGACAAGGTGCCAATGTGGTTTCTTTCTTAACCTGGAATACATCAGGAGATGGAGGAGCTGTTTTTCCACATGTTCTAAAAGTTTCAGAGCAGGAGTATGGTAATACAGCCAGAGGCCAGCAATGGAGTAAAGTTCATCATGATAGATTTGATGTTTCTAAAATGGCGCAGTGGGAAAAAGTGATGGAATATGCTGATAAAAAAGGAGTGTATTTACATTTCAAAACCATGGAAACAGAGAATGATAATTTAATGGATGGTAATACCTTTGGTAGAGAACGTAAATTGTATTATCGTGAGCTTATAGCCAGATTCGGTCATCACTTAGCATTAAACTGGAATTTGACTGAGGAAACTACACTACCTGATAATGTAGTTAAGCAAACGGCCAATTACATTAAAAATGTAGACCCTTACGATCATCATATTGTCATACATACTTATCCTGGTCAACAGGATCAAAGGTACAATCCTTTATTAGGTAGTGCTTCTGAATTAACAGGTGCATCTATACAAACGGATAAGAATAAGGTGCATAATGATGTGAAGAGATGGTTAGAAAAGTCTAGAAATGCAGGTAAAAAATGGGTAGTTGCTAATGACGAGCAAGGTAGTGCTACTGTTGGAGTAAGAGTATCTGATAAAGAAGTACGTGATAAAGTGCTTTGGGGGACATTGCTAGCCGGAGGAACAGGCGTTGAATACTACAGTGGATATACCAATGATGATGGAGATATCAATGGTAATGACCATAGAAAAAGAGGAAATAAGTACAAAGAAGGTGGATATGCATTAAACTTCTTCAATACCTATTTACAGTCAGATATGGTTGCCATGGTTAGTGCAGATGAGGTTACTAATGATAATGCGGACTATGTATTTGCTAAAGCAGGAGAAGTGTATGCTATTTACAGACCTAACGGAGGGTCAACTGGCCTTAGTTTACCAACAGGTAATGGTTCCTATGACGTACAGTGGTTTAACCCTAGAAGCGGAGGTGATTTAACTGCTAAGCAAACCTTAGGTAATAATCTTGTAGCTCCTGATAATAATGATTGGGTAGCATTGATTAAAAAGAAAGATGGAAATGGCGACGGAGATAATGGTGGCGATGGCGACTGTGTTGCTTTAGAGCAAAATGGAGTAGTAGCTGTAGAAGCTGAACATTTTGAAAGTCAATCAAAAACTAATGACCGTCAGTGGTATGTATTAAATGGTTCAGGGAATTTCCCTACACCTGATCCAGATCCTAGCCACCATAATGGAGCAAGTGAAGGGGGTTACTTAGAAATATTACCAGATACACGAGTTACACATGCTGATCCTCTACAAAATGGAGTAAATTTCAGTAATTCTGCAGGAAATGTGGCTATTATTAATTACAAGGTTAAGTTTACTACTCCTGGTAAATATTTTGTATGGGTAAGAGCATATTCTACAGGTACTGAAGATAACGGAGTTCATGTGGGAATTAATGGCACCTGGCCTGCATCAGGTCAAAGAATGCAATGGTGTGACGGTAAAAATCAGTGGACATGGGAAAGTAAGCAGAGAACCGATGCTAATCACTGTGGAGAACCACAAAAGATCTTTATCAATGTACCATCTGCCGGAGTACATACCATTTCTTTCTCTATGAGAGAAGACGGATTCGAAATGGATAAGTTCGTATTGTCTAAAGCTTATACTAAACCAACAGGAACAGGTCCTACAGAAGTATTAACTGATTGTGGAGATCAAAATAGCGCTCCTCAGGTTTCTGTTACTGCTCCAACAAATAATGCATCTTATGGTATAAACGAACAATTTGCATTAAAAGCAAATGCTTCTGATAGTGATGGAAGTGTGGCTAAAGTAGAGTTCTTCATTAACGGAAGCTTAGTAGCTACAGAAAATACTGCACCTTATGAAACGACAACTTCAATTAATGTTGTAGGATCTTATGATATAACTGCTGTTGCTACAGATAATGATGGTACTACAAAAACTTCGTCAATTGTTAAAGTAACTATTGAAGATGATAGTAACCCACCTACAGGAACTATAATAATACCTGGTAATTTTGAAGCTGAAAACTTTACAGCTAAATCCGGAGCTGTTAAGGTTGAAGATACTCCTGGCTCTCCCGGACAAAATATTGGTTTCATAAGAAATAATGATTACACAGAGTATAATGTCAATGTTAGCAGTGCAGGTAAATACGCTTTTGACTTCTTTGCATCCAGTGCGGGAGTTGGAGGAACTATTGATGTTATGGTAGCTAATACGGTTGTAGGTTCATTAGCTGTACCTGTTAATGGAAACTGGCATGACTATAAAAAATACAGTGTTTCTTTAAATCTTTCAGCAGGTCAACAAACCTTAAGATTCGTTTACAAAGGAGGTACAGGATACCTATTTAATGTTGATAGAATCGCTACAACGCTAACTGCACCTATAGCTCAGACTGTTGTGTTATCACCTATCCACGATGCATTCCTACAGGGAAGTACCAGATATGATGGAACAATCATAAGAGTAGAGCAAAATAACAGAATTGCCTATATGATGTTTGATCTATCTGCAATAAACGGAGTTGTAACTGATGCTAAATTGAAATTTACAGTTACAGAAGATGCTGGTAATGGTAATGTTAGCGTTAATAAAGGTACATCTAATACCTGGACAGAGGATAACCTTTCTAACGCCAATAAACCATCTCTGGGAGCTGTTTTAGGTAACCTCAATTCTGACTACAAATTGAATACTTCTAAAACGGTAAATCTGGATGCTTCGGCGATATCAGGAAACAGAATTTCACTAGTAATGAATATGACTAATGGTAATGACTTTGCTTTTGCATCAAAAGAGCATGCATCGTTAGATGCTCCTCAGCTAATTGTAACCTATACGCCATCTCCAAGTGCTAATATAGCTTCAGCGGTATTAGAAACAGCGAAGGAATTAGAAAAACCTGTACTTAGTGTTCATCCTAACCCGGTAAAAAACAGGATTAATGTAGCCAACTTTACTGAAAATAGTGTAGTTAAAGTATTTGATCTTCAAGGAAATTTAAAGAAAGAAACGATACTTAATGCTACTCAGAACAGTATTGAAGTTACCGATATACCTTCAGGTTATATCATTATTCAGATATTTGATGGTACTACTGGAGCAGTAGTTTTATCAAAAACTCTGGTAAAGCAATAAAACTTGGCACAAGATGATATATAATGTCATCTGAGTTATTAATGCTATTTTAAGAAACTTCTTCCCTGATACTATTTCAGGGAAGGGGCTTCTTAATATCATACTATCAAGTTGAACCTCAAAAGTTCAATAAATTCCCTAAAAAGATTAAAAATGATTTTAAATACAATACAAAGACTATCAGGTCTTTTGATATTCATTTTATTAGTAAGTGATGTCATATTCGCACAACAGCCGTATTTTCAATCCGGCAATGATCCTAAACCTGCAAATAAAAAGTGGGAGATTATAGATAAAATGTCTGATGATTTTGATGGTACAACCTTAGATAATTCTAAATGGGCTATTAATACACCAACCTGGATTGGTAGGCCCCCTGGAATTTTTAAAACCAATGCGGTTAAAGTCGAAGACGGAAACTTAAAATTTACAGCATATAAACTTCAAGCGGTGGAGAACGTAGGTGGTAACAGGTATACCCACGCCGGCGCACTTGTAAGATCATTGCAGTCCCAAAAATTTGGGTATTATGAGTGCAAAATGAAGGGTAACAAAACTTTTATGTCCTCAACATTTTGGCTTATAAATACCAGAAATGAAGGAACAGGATGTGATGTGAGGGTTACTGAATTAGATATAACTGAAACTGTAGGAGTAAATTCAGGAGGAGCTAGTTGGATCAATACAACAATCTCTAATATGAACTCTAATACACACAGTAGAAATACAGCCTGTAATAATACTCCCGTAGGATCAAAAGGTGATAAAGTAGGCCTTGGAGGAAAATCCTGGGAAGATTATCACGTTTACGGAGCGTGGTGGAAAAGTAAAGAGGAAATACTATTCTATCTGGACGGTAAATTTGTCTACAAGATCAAACCACCTGCAGACTTTGATTTACCGATGTATTTAAGAATGGTAACAGAAACATATGACTGGAACCCTCCTAAAGCAGGTAAGGACGGTATGAATGATACTCAAGAAAATAGAACAACCTACTATGATTGGGTAAGAACATACAAACTTGTCGACGATACTACTCCTGATACTGTGGCGGCCATACCCGGGACTTTTCAGGCAGAGCAGTTTAATTTAAAATCCGGTAGTGTTAAAATTGAAAATACTCCCGGTTCAGGTGGTAAAAACCTTGGTTTTATAAGAAATAATGATTTTACGGAGTATAAGGTCAATGTAGCAAGTGCGGGTAG
>NZVW01000137.1 GCA_002697475.1 Aquimarina sp.
CGTTTCCGCAGTAAAATGCTACCGCAAAGGACCTCAAAACGAGGCAAAAATACCAGGTTTTGTGCCAACTGGGGTTGAACGTCTTAGGTGCGTTTCCGCAGTAAAATGCTACTGCAAAGGACCGTAAAACGAGGCAAAAATATCAGGTTTTTCCTTTTTGATATTTTCAATAATATTTTCTTCAGTATGCTCATCCACTTTAGCAAAGCAGTATTTGAAACCTTTAGTAATCACAGCGTGATTTATGGAAGGATAATCTTCATCTAAAAGCATAATCTTTTTTTCCTTATTCAGGCCATTGAGGATGGTATTCAAGCCTATCGAAAAATTAGGGACGAGTACAACTTCTTCTTGCTTATGATTAAAGAATTGTGCTATGGTTTCTCGAGTTTCTAATAGATAGTCATTACGATCTTCTCTAAAAATACTACCCCCAATTAAAAAATCAAGATCGTGCTCTTGTCGGTGTTCTAATAAAGAATCAAATAGAATTCCTGAAGCAGCATTATTGAGGTAAGTATGTTGATTAAGAATTGGGAAATCTTTTCTGTATTTGTGCATAGGTACGTGGAAAATACTTTGTTTTAAACTCTACTATATTTACTTTTACTTTATAAAGAGTTCACTAAGTTAGAATAATATGTTTTCTAAAAAGAAAGAAAAAATACAAATTGATCCTCTGCAAAGAGAATTATATGAGCACGCTAGAAAACGTGTTAATCAAAAGAAAGGTTTATTCAGGCATTTTATAGTCTTTTTAGTAGGATCTGTTTTTTTTGTGATTCTTAATCTATTGTTCGGATTCGGAAAGCATATTACTTTTTTTGGTGCGGATTGGTATATCGTTGCTATTCTGATATGGGTATTTTTACTGCTAATACATCTGGCTAATGTTTGGTTATTTCATTCTTTTATGGGTAGAGAGTGGACTGATAGGCAAATGGAACGCTTAATAGCTAAACAAAAGGCAGAGATTGAACTGATCCAAAAAGATGTGGAGCTGATGTATCCTAAAACGGATCTAATGAAGAAAAAAGAAGAGTTCATTCAGAGCAAAAAGGAGGAGGAGCTTAAACTGCCAAAAAAGATAACCATGATCGCAGCTGCAGCAGAAAATAATGCCTTAGGTAAAGAAAATGATCTGGTATGGCATCTTCCTGATGATTTTAAAAGGTTTAAACAATTGACTTCAGGGCATTACATCATTATGGGGAGAAAAACCTTTGAGTCTTTTCCTAAGTTGTTACCTAACAGAACACATGTTGTGATTACTAGAAATCAGGATTATAAGGCAGGAGGTGCTATCGTTGTGGATTCTATAGACAAGGCTTTACAAGCCGCTAGTCCTGATAAGTCTCCATTCATCATTGGTGGTGGCGAAATTTATACTATGGGTCTGGATTATGCGGACTATATAGAACTGACCAGAGTCCACGGAGAATTTGAAGCTGACACTTTTTTTCCTGAAATAGATCTGTCCAAGTGGGAACTGGTTAAGGAAGAATTTCACGATACTGACGAAATGCACAAGTATCCTTTTACCTATTTGACGTATAAGAAAAGGACTTAAACACTTGAAAGGGTAATAGTTTTCTTTTATGTCGCTTTTTTACAATCGTAAGCAAAGAATACAACTCATATTTGTGATTAATAAATTAATAATAATATGAGTAAATTAGTATTGGTAGCGCTGACCGTTAATGAGGCGGATGTGGACAAATTCTTGTTATTAACAAGGGAATTAATTAGAAATAGTATAGTTGAAGATGGTTGTCTTGATTATTATCTTTTTAGGAAATCAGGGAACGAGAATGAATTCATGCTTTATGAAAAATACGTGGATTCAAAGGTGCTAGAAAACCATCAATCTTCAAAGCATTTTTATAATTTCCAAAATTCAGTAAAATCCTTGCTTTCTAAGGAACCGACAATAGAGATTCTCGATGCTTAAAAATATATCTCAAAAGCCTAATAAAGCTCTAAAAAAGTATATAGATAGGATTTATATTTTCGAAAAAATGGAGGAAGATGACTTTAGGCTTCCTGCTGTACTTCCGGGAACAGGATTAGAGATGCTTTTTCATCTTGAAACCTCCTTAGCATTTAATAGATGTGCACTTCCTGTTTTGCATACAGTATGTCCCCGAAAAGTTTTCCATTTTGACAAATGTAGAAAAGCATCTTTTATATCAGTAAGATTTAAAAGTGGAGCGTTTAGACATTTCTCTCCAATATCTTTTTCAGATTTAAATGATAAGTTTATTTCAGCCAAATCCCTATGGGGATATGACGGGGAGATTTTAATTGAAACATTAACGAAAATTTCGTCGGTTGAAGATAAAATTGATGAAATAGAGCAATTTTTAATGAACTGTTTAAAGTTGTATCATAATGCTGGCAATGATAAATGGGATGTTATTATTGAAGACTTATATTATAATTTTGATTCACATACAATAACCCAGTTGGCGGAAAAATCGTCTTTAAGTGTTCGACAGTTTGAGAGAGAATTTAAATCTCAGTTTGGTCTGACACCAAAAGAATTTCAAAAGATTAGCAGATTTCAAAATGTGGTTAAAGATTTATTATTGAATAAAAGAGAAGACTATTTACATACAGTTCTGGATAATGGATACTTCGATCAAAGTCACTTTATCAAAGAATTTAAGTCTTTGACAAACAAAACACCTGGTAAATATTTTATTCTTGAAAATTTTGATAATCATTTTTATCATGAATCAATTCATATATAACTCGAAAACCTCTTAAATCCTTATGCTGTCACATCAATTTACTAATTACATCGAATCCCTTTTTGATAAAAAAATTATCAACATCCATCCATTATCAGGAGGAGATATTAACGATGTATATCGATTGGATTTTACAGATAGGACAGCGGTTTTAAAACTTAATGATGCTAATCGGTTCCCCAGTATGTTTGCAGCAGAAGCTACTGGGCTTCAAATGCTCGCAGAACACAGTGCTTTTACTATTCCAAAAGTCTTATTTGAAGGACAAGTTGAGGGGCAATCGTATTTGATTATGGAGTACATCGATTCTGCTAATAAAACATTTGACTTTTGGGAGGATTTTGGGCATAAACTAGCGCATCTCCATCAACAATCGGCTCCTTATTTTGGGCTGGAAAAGGATAATTACATCGGTAGTTTGCCACAATCAAATGCTAAAGAGATTACTACTGTGGACTTTTATATACGTCAACGGATTCAACCACAAATAGCACTTGCAGGCGAAAAGGGATATAACTTTACAAAGATTTCTTCCTTCTATAAAAATGTTGAGACTATTATCCCTGATGAAGCGTCTTCTTTGATTCACGGAGATTTATGGGGAGGTAATTATATGGTGGATCATCAAGGTGAACCTTGCTTAATTGATCCTGCCATTGCATATGCTCCGCGAGAAATGGATATCGCCATGATGCAACTTTTTGGTGGTTTTGATCCAATAGTATTTGACAAATACAACGAAGCATTCCCTCTGGAGAATAGGTGGAAAGACAGAATTGAGTTATGGCAATTGTATTATCTGTTGGTACATCTTAATCTATTTGGTAGTTCCTATTTTGATAGAGTTAATAGTATTATCAGCCGATATGCCTAAACATGTTTTACGGATTTATTTAGTAGTAACTTTATAATTAAGAATCCGTACTTTTGTTAAAATTTAAAACACACAATATGAACGCATATGTATTTCCCGGCCAGGGAGCTCAATTTACTGGGATGGGTCTGGATTTATACGAAAACTCTGTATTAGCAAAAGATCTTTTTCATCAAGCTAATGATATACTAGGGTTTGAGATCACTAAAATTATGTTTGAAGGTTCTGCAGATGAGCTTAAAGAAACGAAGGTTACGCAACCAGCGATTTTCTTACATTCTGTAATTCTTAGTAAGGTTTTAGGAGATAGTTTTAGACCGGATATGGTTGCAGGTCACTCTTTAGGAGAGTTCTCTGCGCTGGTAGCTAACGGAACACTGAATTTTGAGGACGCATTGCAGCTGGTGTCAAAACGTGCTCTAGCGATGCAAAAAGCCTGTGAATTACGACCGTCAACTATGGCTGCAGTATTAGGACTGGACGATGATGTTGTGGAAAAAGGATGTGGAGTTACTGAAGGTATTGTAGTTGCGGCTAATTATAACTGCCCAGGACAATTAGTGATTTCTGGTGAGGTTCCTGCTGTGGAAAGAGCTTGTGAATGGATGAAGGAAAATGGTGCCAAAAGGGCTTTATTGTTACCTGTAGGAGGCGCATTTCACTCACCATTGATGGAACCAGCACGCGAGGAACTTGCAGCTGCTATTGAAGCAACTACATTCAATGTACCTAATTGTGCAGTGTATCAGAATGTAACGACTACAGCCATAACTGAGCCGGATGAAATAAAGCAAAATCTTATTGCCCAGCTAACCGCTCCTGTAAAATGGACACAAAGTGTGCAGAATATGATTAAAGATGGGGCTACTTTGTTTACAGAAGTGGGACCTGGAAAAGTACTTTCCGGACTTGTTAAAAAGATAGACAGGGAAGCAGAGGTGGCTCAAGCTACGCTTTAATTAAACATCATACTTAACTATAAAGCCATTTCATTTTACTGAGGTGGCTTTTTTTATAAGTTCTGATGTTGATCAAACATCCATACGATAGCTTTTGTAAAATGTTTTTTCCAAAACCCTTCATTATGTTCTCCTTCAGGATCTATAAATACCTGAATATTTTCTTTTGGGTGACTAGCAGCCACTATTTCATCATACATTCTTTGTGTATTTTCGGACATTTCAGAACCCTCTTTTAAACCTGCCAATAGATAGATTTTGTGGTTTTTGTCCAAAGGTTTGTTTTTAGTTAGCGTAAACACCTGATCACTGAACCAGTAAGACGGAGAAAATATGCCTACTTTGCCAAATACTTCCGGATGCTGATACGCAGCATAGTGCGATATAAATCCTCCCATAGAACTTCCCATAATTGCCGTGTTTTCCTTATCTGATAAGGTTCTGTAATTGGCATCTATGTAAGGTTTAATTGTGTTGATAATAAAATTGGTATACACTTCGCCCTCACCTTTCCCAAAATCAGGATGATCCCAGGGACTCATTTCATTGGTTCGATTTTCAGCCCCATTGTCAATACCTACAACAATCACTTCAAAATTAGCCGAGCTGGCAAGTGTGTTAAGGCTTTCATCGACACCCCATTCCCCTGCGTAAGATGTGGCATCATCAAAGAGATTCTGCGCATCATGCATATAGATCACCGGATATTTATTTGTTGTAGTAGTGTAGGATGGGGGCAGGTATAAGCGAATCTTTCGTGTACGGTTCAATCCGGGTAGCTCAAATTCTTTATTCAATACTACTACATTGGCTTGCGCTGTTGATGGTTTTTTAGCGCTGTTAACAACTTCTTGTTCCTCAGTATTGATTGCTGCTTTTGTATCTTCTGTAGTTTTTTTTTGATCATTGCAACTTAAGAAACATAGTAGTATTGTGAATATAATGACGTTTTTGGGAAACATAGTAGTAGAGTAATTAATTGTGACTAAATAAAGTATCACAATAATATGAAATACCGTAATTGAGGCTGTTAAATGATTGCTAATTAAGGTTTTCTTAATTAATAATCGCACGAATTGATTTGGTAATTTTAATAGTTTTATAAAAACGTAAAGACATTTTTGCGAAAAATGGAGGATGATTTCCAATATTTTTGATTTACTTTGCCGGCTTAAAGTTATGGGAAATAGACGATTAATAATTAAATGCGGTCTTGGGTTATTATTACTTTTTAATTCGACCCTTTTAGCGCAAGAGATTAAAAACTACAATGGCTTTTTTCAATTAGGGAAATATAAGGGAGAAGCCAGTTATACTTATATGGTTGTTAATAATGACACCATACTGGACGGGGATTTTGAATTTCAAAGAACAAACCCCAAAGCTTTATTAGAAAAAAAAGATATTTCCTTCTCCATAAAAGGTCAGTTTAAAAATGACTATCCATCAGAATACTGGGCCTTTAGATTTAACACATTTAAAACCAGCACAAAAAGCTCTTTTGAGGATAATAAATATGTATTAAATGTTGATGGGGAACAACAAGTGGCTTTCGGTAACTTCAAGGAAGGCTATCCGGATGGTGAATGGATCATTAAAAATCAAAGAATAAAAAATTCGGAGGTAGAGAATGTCAGTTTTAACAGTACCATAAAATTTAGTAAGGGAGTGCCTCAACAGAGTTTCACGATAGAGGATAAACAGCAGGAATTGGTTGGGCGTTTTCTTAGAAATGGCCTTGCCCATGATAAATGGATTTTGTTTTCTGATAACCAGTTAGAGGAAGCTGAAGCATGGTTTTTTAATGAAGGAATTTTGCAAAATATTGAAGTACAAAAAAGGAATGGTGCACACCAAGTTGTTTTAGATATGGACACTTCCGCTGAAACCAAAATGATAGCACTGGGAGAACAATATTTTAAAATCTTGCAGTTGTTACTGCCTGCAAAGGAAGAAAGAGTAATTAGCCGAAGTGATATCGCAGGTTTATTGAAAAAGAATAATAGATATTATAGACGTATTGACTCAATTCTATCTGGATTAAGCTCAGTGCGTTTTACACCTGAATTTAAAGTCAGTGTTCCGTATTACCCCTTAAACGATACACAAAGAAAAATGATAGATTCAACTGTGTTCTACTATCAAAAATCAAAAAAGATAAGTGATTTTTTAAGTAACGATACGCAATTGAACATTCGCAAATTATCTGACAAGGAGGTTCAGTCCTTAGGTAATGTTTTAGAACGCATAAATGAGCGTATTCTTGAACCTTTAGGAGAACTGTCAGATTATGCTGAAAGGGATTTGTTGCAGCATGTAAAACGAGAAAAGCTGGTTCAAAGATTTTGGAAAAACGGCAAGGAAGAATTTAATGATTATAAGGCTTACGGAGTTGTCATTGATAAAAATATAGAACAAGTACAGGATATAGAGATTTTGCAGGAACTATCTAAGCAAACTTTTTTACGCCTTGATGAAATAAGAGAGGTATTCGAAAGCAAAGTGTATAGTGAAACAAAGCAGCAGGAAGCTGTTGAACTAGAAGAAGAAATGATTCTACAGCTCGATCAATTAAAAGAGTCAACCAGATTATCCCAAGGAGATACAATACCTAAAGTTTATGCTGATGCTGTAGAAAAGCTTAAAGACGATGCTGAGGAGATGCTGACAACGTATGCGAAAATTATAAATGTTGACGAAAAATTGAATACAGGAAAAACCCTTGTGAATTGCTTAAAAAATTATGTAGAAGCAGGTGAAGTGGTTACAAAACTACCGGAACAACAAAACTATATTCAGCAGAAATATACAGATGCGGTTTGGAATCCCTTTACAGCCACAGTAATGGACGAAACAGTAAAAAGGAGGATCTTGTCCGCTTATACAAATGTTTTAATACCGTATTATTTAAAAAATATAACACAAGGATTGCCCTGCGAAAATGCCCCGCAATGGATTGAACTTGTAAACAAGACTTATGATAGAATGTTGGAGTTACGTGAAGAAGATACCCGCAAGATGGAGCGTAAACTAAAAAAGGAGGAAGACCCTTTAGTGGTGCTACAGCGTTTTAAAATAGAATACCTACTTAATCAGAAATAACAAATGATTAAAAAATACTATTTATATCTGTTTTTTGTTGTTTTTTGGATTTGCTGTGGTTCAGGACTATATGGTCAGGAAGAGCCTGAAGAGTCAAAGTTTAAAGAGCCGGTAACTAAGACCTGGGTGAATACTTATGGTAATATCAGAATCTCCAAACGCTTATTTTGGGTGGCTCAAACGCATTTCAGGTTTGAAGAGACAGAAAGCACTCCTTTTGCAGGTCAGGTAGGGCAGATTTATAACAGACACGCTATTGGGTATATATACTCTAAATATTTTAATGTAAGTCTGGGAGGAGTTTTAAGATTAAATTTTAATACAGAAGCTGATCCGGATCCTGTTGACCGTAACATGGTTCCGGAATGGAGAATTTGGCACGAATATATGTTTGCAGTACCACTTTCTTCTATGATGTTTTATCATCGTATACGTATTGAACATCGCTGGACTCAGGATTTTGAAGAAAATAGCGATTATATCTTCAGGAACAGGTGGCGTTACATGTTTAAAGCAAAAATTCCTATCAATTCAGATAAGTTTCAATCTGAGACTTTTTATTTTTCACCGGAAGCAGAATTAATAATGCAAAGTGGTAAAGCTGTGATAGGAAGCCCTATGGAAGATTTACGATTGCATGCTTCAGTAGGTTATATTATAAATCCCAGGATGACAGTAGCAACAGGTCTAATGTACTCTCAGGGACAAACGCTAAGCGATGCGTCTGAATATAAACAAAGCTGGACGTTGCGTTTCCATTTATATTTTTCACCGGATTTCAGGAAGGTTAAAAATAAATTACCTTCTATACATCTTGATGATTAATAAAAATAAAGCTAACCAA
>NZVW01000138.1 GCA_002697475.1 Aquimarina sp.
GAGAAGCAGGTGTTCCTGATGGTGTAATCAACGTGGTTTATGGAGACCCGGTTATGATTACGGATACTATTTTAGCTAGCCCGGACTTTTCTGGGGTACATTTTACAGGTAGTACACACGTATTTAAAGATATTTGGGCAAAAATTGGATCAAACATCCATAACTATAAAACCTATCCTAGAATTGTAGGTGAAACAGGTGGTAAGGATTTTATTATTGCACACCCTTCTTCTAATGCTAAACAAGTAGCAACAGCAATATCCAGAGGCGCTTTTGAATTTCAGGGCCAAAAATGTAGTGCTGCTTCAAGAGCATATATCCCTAAAAGTTTATGGGCTGATGTAGAAAAATTTGTAAAGGCCGATTTAAAATCCTTTAAAATGGGTTCTCCTGAGGACATGAGTAATTTCATTACAGCTGTGATCCACGAGGGCTCTTTTGACAAGCTTGCTAAATATATTGATCAGGCTAAAGAAGACAAAGACGCTCAAATTATTGCAGGAGGGGGATATGACAAATCAAAAGGTTATTTTATAGAGCCAACAGTTATTTTAACTGAAAATCCTAAGTATACTACCATGTGCACAGAGCTTTTTGGTCCTGTAATTACAATTTATGTATATGAGGATGAAAAATGGCTAGAAACATTAGAATTAGTTGATAGCACAAGTGAATATGCCCTTACAGGTGCGGTTTTTTCTAGAGACAGATACGCTGCAGAAGAGGCTACAAAAGTTCTTCAAAATGCAGCAGGTAATTTCTATATTAATGATAAGCCGACAGGTGCAGTTGTTGGTCAGCAACCATTTGGAGGTGCCAGAGCATCAGGGACTAACGATAAGGCTGGTTCATACCTTAATCTATTACGATGGGTTTCTCCTAGAACGATTAAAGAAACCTTTGTTTCACCAGAGGATTACAGATATCCTTTCTTAGGTGAATAAAAAGATAAGTGTTCAAAAAAAAGTCCTTTTAAAAAAAAGGACTTTTTTTATGTATTACTATCATTAAAGTTTCAAAAACAGTTCTAATCAAAGCCCTTTGTAAAAAACGCTATGATTATTTTAGTCCAAGTACAGATAGTAATGACTATGGGTATTAACCATAATTAGCTAAATAAATTAATACTATAAACAAGCACACACTAGACTTAATATAAATAACATACAAAGCTTTTTAACTTAATCACAATTCTGCCAAATTGATTATATTTGATATAAAGTGAGGCAAAATAGTTTTCAAATTTGATTAATTTATAGTACTTATTAAAAATTCTAAAACATTTTTTGAATTAGTAATTATCCATAGCAATTATGGATGACTCTTAGCTATTTTAAAAAATGATCTTCAACAAACAAAAAAAAGTAAAAGTCATTTCTTAAAACTTTGGGGCTCGACAACAAAAAGACTAGAACTTAACAATCTGTTTTATCCATAAACAATACGTAAATAGATTTTATGATTCAATCATCTAAAGATTAATGAAAAATACAGCCCCATACATTGTAATTTTCTTTTTCAGCTGTTTTATAAGTTCAGCTCAGATTAATATTGACTCACTAAAAACTATATGGAAAAATCAAAGCCTCCAAGATACGATTCGTTTAAATGCCATCGATTACCTTATCAAAGAAGGCTATCTATACTCTCAACCTGATAGTGCTTTCCATTTCTCTCAACAGCAATATGATTTTGCCAAAAGAAATGGGTTTAAAAAATACATGGCTCACGCTAAAAATAGTCAAGGAATATCTTTGATGTATAGAGGACAATATGCCTCAGCTAATGAATATTACTTGCAAAGTCTGAGTCTATATACAGAAATAAATGATAAAAAAGGAGTATCTAACACCTTAAATGGTCTAGGAAATAATTATAAAGATCAAGGTGATTTTACCAGTGCTCTGGACTGCTACAACCAAAGTCTAAGTATAAGAGAAGAGTTAGGAGATAAAAAAGGTATTTCTGCTTCATTAAATAACATTGGAGTTATCTATTATAAGCGCGGAGATTATGATAAAGCACTTGATTATCACAATCGCAGTCTTGCTCTTAAAAAAGAAATGGGTAACAAAAAAGGCATGGCCTATAGCTTTATTAATATGGGAATTAATTACTTTGAGCAAGGTAATTATGTTAGTGCCATAGATTATTACAGACAAGGCTTCTCTTTGGTGGAAGAGATAGGAGACAAAAGAGCAATGTCAAGTACTTTAAATAATATTGCTCTTATTTACAGCAACCAGAGAGATTATGATAATTCCCTTAAATATCACAATCAGAGCCTGGCTATCGCTGAAGAAATGAGCAATAAAAAAGGAATCATCGGCTCACTGAACAATATTGGACTTATCTATAGTCAATTAAACAATCAAAAAAAAGCTTTCGATTATCTATTTAGAGCTTTAGAAATTAGCAACGAGATAGGAGAAAAAGAGGGAGCCGCAACTTCTTTAAATAATATCGGAAATGTTTATTATGATCAGGGCGATTATCAAAAAGCTAAAGACTTTTATAATCGTAGCCTATCTCAAATGGAAAATGTAGGTGAAATTGGTAAGACTACTAAAATCCTGAGGGATATTGGTGAAAATTACAATCAATTAGGTGAATATGAAAAAGCTATTGAATATAGTCAACGCGCTCTCGCTCAAGCACAAGAAATCCGCAATATCATAGAAACAAAAAAAGCTGCTCATGCGCTTTATTATAGTTACAAAGCGACCGGAAAGCCACGTAAAGCTCTGGAAATGCTCGAACTTTACGTAGCTAAAAAAGATAGTATTGACAGTCAGGAAAATCAGCGCGCCGTTATACGCCAAGAGTATAAATCTTCTTATGAAAAAAAAGCAATTGCAGATAGCCTAGCCTTTGAAAAAGAAAAACTAGTAAAAGATGCTTTAATTAAAGTTCGTGATGCCGATCTGGAAAAATCCAACATTCAGAAAATAGCGCTTTTTAGCGGCCTAGCCTTAACCCTGGTATTTCTAATATTTATTTATAATAGATATCGGGTTACTAAAAATCAGAAACAAGTCATTACTCAGCAGAATAAGGATATTATTGTAGCTAAAGATAAATTAGACGAACTCAATAAGTGGTTAGAAGAAAAAGTTGCAGAAAGGACTAAGGATTTAGAAAATGCTAATAAAAAATTAATAGAACTGGATAAGGCTAAATCCCGGTTTATAAATATTATCAGTCACGAAATAAGAACCCCACTGAATGGAATTATTGGAAGCTTAAGCCTTTTAAAAGATTCTCCTTTATCCGAGGAGGCTACCTCGTTAATTGAAATTTTAGATCTATCTGCCAAAAGATTAGATGATTTTTCAAAAAAAGCATTAGATATAAGTCTAATAAATGTTTACCATAAAGATATTTTAAATCCTGAGGAGGTAACTATTAAGGACCAAATAGATGAAATACTATATCGACTCCATTCAAAAATAAATGAAAAGCAAGTCAATTTTAAAATAGAATTTAATACAGATATTAAGCGTATAGTTGTCGATGTGAAATATTTCAATAAATCTCTTTATCATATAATTGATAATGCTATAAAATTTTCACCAAAGAAAGGTATTATTTCAATTCTGATTAGTGACAATACTAACCATCTTGTGATAACTATAAAAGATGAGGGAGTTGGTTTTGACGAAGGTTTTACAATTATCAACAATTCAACATTTAATAATAAAAATCATATTGATGATAGCCCTGGACTAGGACTTTATTTAGCAAATCAAATTATAAATATTCATGGCGGATTAATGGAAAATGGCAATAATGATGATAAAGGAGCTTTTGTGAAAATTCATATTCCGTTTAAATCATAAAAAAACCACTTAATGCTCAAATAAAGAAATTTTACAATTTGTATTTAAGAGGAAGGTGTACTACTTTTTTAGTTTCAAAAAACTCTTCTGTAAAATAATTTGATAAATTGTACTCTTTTGCTTTTGGAAAAGCCTGGAGCTCCTCTGTCAAATCTCCTCCTTTTAAATATAAAATACCATTTGGTAATTCATGTTTAGATTTTTTAGCTACATTTTTCTTCACCCAATTCACAAAATCAGGCATATTGGTCACTGCTCTACTCACAATAAAATCAAAATGCCCATCAAACGTTCCTGCTCTGCGCTGTTCCGCTTTTACATTATTCAATTCTAAAGCAGCAACTACTTCATTAACCACCTTTATTTTTTTTGCTATAACGTCAACTAAATAAAAATCCGTTTCAGGAAATAACACTGCCAATGGAACACCGGGGAAACCTCCACCTGTTCCTACATCAAGAACTTTGCTTCCGGGTAAAAATTTCTGAACTTTGGCTATACCTAAAGAATGTAATACGTGACGTTCATATAAAGCATCTATATCTTTTCTGGAAATCACATTAATTTTTGCGTTCCATTCCCTATATAAGTCTCCTAGTATTTTAAAATCTTCAATTTGTTCTTCAGAAAGAGCAGGAAAATACTTTAAGATAATGTCCATTTAGTCAAATTTAAGCGCAAAAATAAAGCTTATATTTTAACCTCATTTAATAAGCTTACAAATTTTAAATACCTAAATTTACCCAATATAATTATGATCTTAAACGTTAGATCATAAACTATGAATATCATGACAAGCAATGTTCGTTTTAGCAGAGGTGATTCCACCAAATTTTTTAGAACTCTTAACAAAAGAGTCAATCAGTATTTTAAAGAAAATAACATTAAAAGAACAGGTAACTGGCGCCTACATCTTAAAACAATAATTATGTTTTCGATGTTTTTGACACCTTACTTCTTAATTCTAACATTGAACATTTCGCAATGGTGGATGTTATTACTTACCGTTGTTATGGGCTTTGGAATGGCTGGTGTAGGAATGAATGTCATGCACGATGGCAACCACGGCTCCTATTCTTCTAAAAAGTGGCTAAATAAGCTTATGGGTAGTAGTATGTATATACTGGCAGGAAATGTATATAACTGGCAGGTACAACATAATGTCTTACACCACACATATACCAACATCCATGGACACGATGAAGATTTAGATGCCGGAAGAATTATACGTTTTTCTAAGCACGCAAAATGGAGAAGATTTCACAAGTTTCAACATTACTATTCTATCTTTTTATATGGATTATTAACTTTCAACTGGGCTTTGACAACGGATTTTAAGCAAACAAAAAGATATTTAGCTAAGAAATTGTCTTACGGAAAACTCCCCAGCCCGGCAAAACAATGGAGCACGGTAGTTATCACAAAACTAATTTATGTAGCTGTATGGATAGTAATACCTATGTTCATTCTGTCCATTTCCTGGTGGAAAATCCTAATTGGATTCTTTGTTATGCATTATGTGGCGGGACTTATTTTGAGTATCGTTTTTCAACTTGCTCATATAGTAGAGGATACAGAAATGCCTTTACCGGACCAAACAGGAAACATGAAGAATACCTGGGCTATTCATCAGCTGTTTACTACAGTGAATTTTTCAACCAAAAACAGGATTGTTAACTGGTTTACAGGAGGACTTAACCATCAGGTTGAACATCATATTTTTCCGCACATAAGTCATATCCATTATAACAAAATCTCTAAAATAGTTAAGCAAACTGCAATGGAGTTTAACTTGCCTTATAATGAATACAAAACCACAAGAGAAGCGATTGCAGCTCATTTCAGACATTTAAAAGAAATGGGGGCAAATCCTGCTTTACAGTCATAAAATATACTTTTATTATCACCAATTAAAAAAATGAAAACACAAGCATTAGAAATGAGCACACTATTATCAGATAGAGTTAACCAATTAGAAGCTTCTGCAACTTTAGCTATGGCAGCTAAAGCACGTGAATTAAGAGCTGAAGGTAAAGATATTATTGGCTTAAGTCTTGGAGAACCTGATTTTAATACGCCAGACTTTATTAAAGAGGCTGCAATACAAGCTATTAATGATAATTATAACTCATATACTCCTGTTGATGGTTATGTAGAATTAAAAGATGCTATTATTCTCAAGTTTAAAAGAGATAACAACCTACAATACGATAGATCTCAGATTGTTGTATCTACAGGTGCTAAACAATCTTTATATAATATTGCACAAGTTTGTATTAACCCTGGTGATGAAGTGATTTTACCATGCCCTTACTGGGTTAGCTACAGTGATATTGTTAAACTTTCTGATGGCATACCTGTTGAAGTAAAAACTTCAATTGACAATGATTTCAAAATGACAGCAGAACAACTTGAAGCTGCTATCACTCCAAAAACAAAAATGATATGGTATAGCTCTCCTTGTAATCCTAGTGGATCAATTTACAGTAAAGAAGAGCTTAGAGCATTGGCAGATGTTTTACAAAAACACCCTCAGATCATTGTGGTTAGCGACGAAATTTACGAACACATCAATTATGTAGGAGAGCACGCATCAATGGCACAATTTGAAGATATGTATAATCGCACTGTAACAGTTAACGGTGTAGCAAAAGCTTTTGCTATGACCGGATGGAGAATTGGATATATTGGTGCTCCGGCAGAAATTGCCAGAGCCTGTAATAAAATTCAAGGACAAGTTACAAGCGGAGCCAATTGTATCGCCCAAAGAGCTGTTATCACTGCATTAGAAGCCCCTGTGAGCAAAATTAAATACATGGTAGATGAATTCAAGGATAGAAGAAAATTAATTCTTGACTTATTATCTGAAATTCCTGGTTTTGAATGTAATGAACCTGAAGGTGCATTTTATGTTTTTCCTAATATTTCCTATTATTTTGGAAAAAATTTAAAAAACAAAACTATTAATAATGCCACTGATTTTTCGCTCTATCTTTTAGAAGAAGCTAATGTCGCTACTGTTACAGGAGATGCTTTCGGAGATAAAAACTGTATTAGAATATCCTATGCAGCCAGCGTTAGTGAAATAAAAGAAGCTCTAAAAAGAATAAAAGAAGCAGTGTCGTAAATAAATCATAAAGAGAAACTTATAAAAAATAAGTTTCTCTTGTGATCGTTTTACAATTTCATTAAGCTTTTTTCGATTAAAAAAATGTAATTTTAATCAAGTACAAACCTTTTCTACCCCTAAAGGTGTTTTATATTGTCGTTCGGTCTTTTCCAAATGAGTAGAAACTTAAAACCGAAACCCTCATGGATCAATTGGAAAAAGAAAGAATTGTCAGAGTTAATATCATTAACATTTTTAAAGAGTACTACAGTACTCCACATACTGAAGAAGAAATATTAGACATATGTCCGGAGAAAAACTTCGGTGATAACCTTGTGGCATATTATGAAGCTATTTTGGATATTTTCTTAATTGACTCAAAACACCTCATCAATATTACCGGAGATGTTAAGCATACTATAAGACAAGTAGTAAAATTATGGAAAATGACTCCCCATTCTGCAATGCCATGGTAAAATGGCCCAAATTTAAAAACAATTAATCATTATTGATTTCGCCAGAAGAAAGGTGTCAAGAGAATAAGAACAGTAAAGAGTTCCAATCTTCCTATTAGCATTAAAAAGCTACACCACCATTTACCCAAATCCGGTAAAGCAGCAAAATTATTCACCGGGCTAAGTTTACCAAATGCAGGTCCTACATTACCTAATGAAGAAGCGGCTCCTCCCACTGCGGTTTCAAAATCCAAACCTAAAACGCCTAAAAACACAGAGCCAATTATAAAGGCTAACATATAGAGTACAAAGAACGCCAATATATTAAAAACTATTTCTTGAGGCACTGCCCTTTTATTATATCTAACCGGCAAAACGGCTCTGGGATGTAATGTTCGTTTAAACTCTAACAACCCATTTCTGATAGTAATAAGGTGTCTTACTACTTTCATCCCTCCTGCCGTAGATCCGGCTGAGCCTCCAAGAAACATAAGCCCAAAAAAGAAAACCGTTAAAAATGGGGTCCACATTGTAAAATCTGCAGACACAAAACCTGTAGTAGTCACAACTGCCAGTACCTGAAAGAGTGCATGCCTAAAAGCACTTTCAAATTCTCCCCATACCATTGGATGCTCCACAGACGATATTGAGACATCTGCTTCAAAATAAATAATCAACGTAGCAATTAAGGTAAAAATGACAGTAAAAATACCGTATAACTTAAACTCTTCGTCTTTAATGATCTTCTGGACTTTTCCTTTGAAACCAAAGTAACTCAGGACAAAATTCATCCCGGCAAGAAACATAAATAAAATGATAATATATTGAATTACTGGCTTGTCATTCCAATACGCCACACTAGCATTCTTTGTAGAAAAACCGCCTGTTGAAAGTGTACTTAAGGCGTGATTTATAGCATCAAAGAAACTCATCCCTGCTAGCTTTAGAAACAAGGTTTCAGCAGCTGTATATCCCACATAAATAAGCCATAATCTTTTTGCTGTATCCGTTATTCTAGGATGTAATTTATCTGCACTTGGACCGGGTGCCTCAGCTGCAAAAAGCTGCATCCCTCCAATTCCCAAAAGAGGTAATATTGCCACAGCTAATACTATAATCCCCATACCTCCTATCCAGTGGGTTAGACTCCTCCAAAATAGAACTCCTTTAGGGATAATTTCTATATCCGTAAGAATGGATGATCCTGTCGTGGTATATCCGGACATTGTTTCAAAAAAAGCATCCGTAAACGAGGGTATGGAATCCGAAAATATATAGGGAAGTGTACCACTAAGCGACATAAAAATCCATCCAAAGGTTACCACAATGTAACCCTCTCTCTTGTTAATTTCCTTTTTATGCTCTTTTGTAGCGTACATTAATACTATTCCTACAAACATCGTGGCCAAAGAAGCCATCATAATGTCAATGGTCACACCATCCTTGTAGATAAAACTAATAATTGTAGCTAATAACATAAATCCTCCATTACATAGTAATAAAAGACCCATGATGTGCGAGATTATCTTGTAGTTAAGTCTAGTCATTTATAAAAATAACTTTTCTATTTTTTTGATAGATTTTGGCAAACAGCAAACCACAACCCGATCTCCTGCCTTAATATAAAAATTCCCTAAAGGAATCATCCCTTCTCCATCCCTGATTACTCCAGCTATAATAGCAGATCTTGGAAAATCTAAATCCTTTATCAGGTTATCACTTACCTCTGAGTTAGGCTTAACGATAAACTCCAATAACTCCGCATTCATATTATTAAGTTTTGTCATCGCTACAACCTCTCCTTTTCTTACAAATCTGAAAATATTATTGGCTGCTAAAAGTTTCTTGTTAATTAAGGTATCAATACCAATGGAGTGCGATAATTGAAAATAGTCCATATTTTCAACCAAAGCTATCGTTTTTTTAACTCCTTTAGACTTAGCGACCAGACATGACATAATATTGGTTTCTGAGTTACCGGTAACGGCTATAAAAGCATCCATATCATTAATCCCCTCTTCTTCAAGCAATTCAACATTACGTCCATCCCCATTGATTATCAAAGCATTAGGAAGATCATCTGCAAGATCAAAAGCCTTATCTTTATCTTTTTCTATCAGCTTAACCTTAAATTTGTGATTACAAAGATCACGTGCTGTTTTATAACCTATTTTACTTCCTCCCAGGATCATCACCCTTTTAATTTGTGCTTTTACCTTTCCGGTTAATTTCAGCAGTTCCTCTACTCCTCCTTTAGTGGTAACAAAGTAAACCTGATCACCTTCTTTAAATGTTGTATCTCCTCTTGGAATAATGGTATATTGTGTTCCCGCACGTTGTATTGCGATAGGCATAAAATGTAATTCAGGGAAAATTTTAGCTGACTCCACTACTGACTTACCAATAAACAACGCTTCATCAGATAGAGTCGTTCCTACCATTGTCAATAGACCTTCGTCAAACTCGTAACTATCATGAAATGCAGCCTGATTTAGTAATAGTTCTATTTCATTAGCAGCAAGAGCTTCTGGAGAAATCAATTCATCTATCCCTAACTCATCAAATCGAATCTCATCTTTATTAGCTATAAATTCTGTATTAGATATTCTGGCAATGGTTCGCTTTGTGCCTAATTGCTTTGCCAAAACACAAACTGCTATATTAGTAGTTTCACTAGCAGTCACACCTATAACCATATCGGTATTTTCAATACGTGCATCTTTTAATATAGAGATTGATGTTGCATCTCCACGTATTACCCTAATATCCAAATGTGTGTCTGCATAATTAAGACACTCCTTATCTGTATCAATTAAAGTTATATCCTGCGACTCAAAAGAAAGTAACTTTGCCAAATGAAACCCTACTTCACCAGCTCCGGCTATTATGATTTTCATTTGTTATTCCTATTGTTTTCCATGTATTCAATATCAAATCTAACCTTAAAAATGCTGATCCCAAGCATATATATTAGATATAAAAGAGTACAAAGATAATGTAAATTAGATAACTACTGAAATTGGATTTATACTAACTTAATCACTTTCAATTCTTGGTATCCTGTTCAAAAATGTATATTTGCCTAAAATTTCTAAAAGATGTCTGATAAGATAACTCCATATAAAGACAACCAACGTTCTAAAAAAGAACAGGTAACAGAAATGTTCGATACAATTTCCGAAAACTATGATGGTCTTAATAGAGTTATATCTTTTGGTATAGATATTAAATGGCGCAAAAAGGTTGTAGCTATAGTAGGCAATATCCAACCAAATAAAATTTTAGATGTTGCAACTGGTACCGGCGATCTGGCCATCAGCTTATCTAAAACAGGGGCTGGAGAAATAATAGGTCTCGATATTTCAACAGGAATGTTAGAAATAGGAAAGCAAAAGATTAAATCAAAGTTACTTTCTGATACCATTAAAATGGTAGTAGGTGATAGTGAAAACTTACCCTATCAAGACAATTATTTTGATGCTATTACTGTAGCCTTCGGGGTTAGAAATTTTGAAAATTTAGAAAAAGGTTTAGCCGAAATATACAGAGTTTTAAAACCAGGTGGCGTTTTCGTAGTTCTGGAAACTTCTATCCCCACTAAGACACCCTACAAGCAAGGCTATAACTTTTATTCCAAGCGCATTTTACCATTGATAGGAAAAGTATTTTCAAAGGATAAATCTGCTTATACATACCTAAGTGAAAGTGCAGCTGCTTTTCCCTATGGAGAAGCTTTCAACAATATTTTGAAAAAAATCGGGTTTATAGATGTTGAGGATATGCCTCAAACTTTTGGAGTTGCTACAATCTATAAAGCCTCTAAAAAATAAGAAGAAGGATAAGTCTTGATAAATACTAAGGAAGTGATAAAAAAAGTTTTTGTTGTATTATTAGTAGTCATTGGTGGACAACACGTTAATGCTCAATTATTTTCTAAAGAAAGAGTACAAAATTTACAGAATTTTGACAAACCCAGATTTAGCTGGGGTTATATTTTAGGATTTAATAGCTACGATTTTAACTTTGATTATAATAATGCTCCTGAAGGAGAGGAACCTTATCTGGATCAGGATATTCAGGTTAATTCATCCGTAGGTTTTAGTGTAGGTCTACTGGGTAATATGAGAATCAATGATTATTTCGATCTACGCCTGGAACCTATGGTAGCTTTTACACAGAGAGATTTAACGTTCTCTGGCCCTGATTTTATCGATCAATCAGAAACTTTTAGAGAGGTAAGATCCACGTATATCCATATACCTTTACTATTAAAAATTTCTACAAAACGTCTTAATAACTTCAAACCATTTATAGTAGGTGGAGTTTCTACATCTATTAACTTATCCAGTAATGAAGACAATCCTGATGACAATTTTGCGGGGGAATTTAGGATGACAACGAATACGAATTACTATGAAATTGGTTTTGGTGTTGACTTATACCTGTATTACTTTAAATTCACCCCGTCAATTAGAGGTGTATTTGCTATGAGTGACGAATTGGTAAGAGACAATGACCCTGCAAGTCCATGGACTGGAGGAATTGATAAAATGGCAACAAGAGGTGTATTTATCAATTTTACTTTTCAGTAAAGAAAGAATCCCTTCTGAATTCATTTAACAAAATGGCTGTTGCCATAGCAACATTCAAGCTTTCAGTTTCTTGAAGATCACCAAATCTCGGAATGGAAATTCTTTTTTGAATCAATTTTTCGATTGGCACTGATATACCATTTGCTTCATTACCCATAACTAATATAGTATTACCAGATTCTTTTTTTTCAGAGTATACTACTTTCCCATCCATAAAAGCTCCGTAAATATGGTGGGATGATGAATGTTTTTTCAAATAATCCACTAAATCTGTGTAAACAACGTTTACTCTTGCCAACGAACCCATAGTAGACTGAACTACTTTAGGATTAAAACAATCCACCGTTTGATCTGAACAAATTAAGGTTTCTATACCAAACCAATCACATAATCGGATGATCGTTCCCAGGTTTCCCGGATCTCTAACATCGTCTAAGGCTAAAATTAATCCGTTGTGACTAATATTTTCTTTTTCCGGAATAAAGAATAAGGCTAAAATTTTTTGTGGTGTTTTTAACTGAGTAATCTGCTTTAGCTCACTTTCCGAGACTAAAAAAAACTGACCTTTTTCAATATCAAAACTCTCTTCTTCAGTAGTATAAAGGCTATGCAATTGAAAACCCGCTCTTATAAACTCCTGGACAACCTTTAATCCTTCAGCAATAAACATATGATGTTGCTTTCGGTATTTTTTTTGATGTAAAGAATTTATTAGCTTTTTTTGGCTTTTGCTTACCATACAAATAATGTATTTTTGAAACTATAAAGTATAGGGATTGAAACAACTTTGCACAAAAATATTACTAATTACGGTAACCACAA
>NZVW01000139.1 GCA_002697475.1 Aquimarina sp.
AAATATTGTTGCATAAGAATAGTATCTCCAGTTTTGGCATCTATGTAGTCAAAAGTTTGAAATCCTTCGTTGATGAGTCTTTCTTTTATGGATTTCATAGAAGTTTTTGTATTGTCCACTTCTTCCTTAGCAATGGTTTTTACTTCTTCAACTTCTTTCTTTGTTTCTTTATTACAGGATATAATAAAAACGGCAAGGATGATATACAGTATATTTTTCATTTTACAGTTGGAATGGTTTTAGAAAACAAGGTACTAATTTTTGATAAAAGTCATTTGTTTTTTTTATCAGGCCAACTGGTATAAGGATGTTTACTCAATTGAGAGTTATAATATCTTGAATCACCAGTTACTTCCTCACCTAACCATTTTGGTTTTGTGAAATTTTCTGCTTCATCAGTTAATTCTATCTCAGCGAGTATAAGTCCTTTATTATTCCCTTCAAAAACATCTACTTCGTAAGTATGATTTTCTACAGGTACTTCATATCTAATTTTTTCTATACTTCCGGGTTCGCAAAGCAAAAATAACGCCTCCGCTTCATCTACGGCAATCTCTTTCTCCCACTCAAAACGACTCGCACCGGAGACACTGCCTTTTCCTTTAACGGTTACAAATGCCTGATTATCTCTTACTCGTATTCTGACTGTTCTTTCTGGATCTGTATTTAAAAACCCCTGCTTGATTCTATACTTCCTGTAAGCTTCATTTTTAAAATCTTCTAAGGTGACCAAAAATTTACGTTCTATTTCTATCATTTATTCTAGTACTTCTGGATATGCTCAGAAAAGTATAAAATTATTGCGATGATTGCGCAATAAAATGCTCATTGAGCCTGATAAAATCCTTATTTTTTGCTTTTTTAGCCAAATCGAGAGATGCTTTAGCAGCGATGATAGCTTCTTCTTTTCTACCCAGATCGTGTAATATCAAAGCTTTCCTGTGTATTTGAAAAAATAGCGGATCATTTACTATAGCTTTTTCGATATATTCCAAAGCTTTATTTAAATCCGTTTTTGTATCATGAAGATAAACTGCTGCCTGAAAATAATCTAAAGAAGATGGCCCCGAAAGGTTTTTTGATATATTGCTTAATGCTTGATCTTGGATTTCTGTAGTCACATGAATATTAATCTGTACAGTGTCCCAATGTAAAATCAGTGTACCAGACTTCAACGTAATGTTGTCAAAATATATATGAAAAGACTCTTTAACTTCTGTAGAAGTTACTGCTGGAATGCTAAAGCTGACTAGCGGTTCTTTTGATGTGTAAGTGAGCCAGTTTGTACTTGTATAGGTATATAAATTAATCTTCCATTCTTTAATTCCGGGGACAGTTAATAGGGCATACTCTCCTTCGTTTAAAGAAATGTCATTTATTTTGATTTTAGTATTAAATGTTAGCTTAGTAGCTGCATTGGCTCCTGTTCTCCATAATTCACCGTATGGTAATAGACCTTTTTCTCCAAACAGGATTCTGTTTCTCTTGCCTGGTCTGCTGTAGGCTATAGTGATAATAGTAAATCCAATAGTTTGTTGTACATTAGCTTTAGGACTTGTTGCTGGTAATTTTATTTGAGCGTGACCATATATACTGGATAGAACCAGCAGAAGAAATAATAACTTCGATTTCATGTAATTCGTTTTTAAGATTAAAAAAATTGTAATTTTATTTTGTTGTTGCAAAGTATTCTTTTGGCGTACTGCCCATCAAGGCTTTAAATGATTTATTGAATGTAGTTTTAGAATTGAATCCGGCTTCCTGTGCAAGCCCAAAAAAGGTCATATGTTTTGCCTTATCTGTTTCGGTAAGTGCTATAAATTCTTTAATTCGATAGTAATTGACATATTCAAAGAAATTCATTCCAATGCGCTCGTTAAGTAGACGCGCCATTTCGGGATTACTGATTCCCATCATTTCTGCTAGTTCTGACTTTAAGAGTTTTCTATTCAGAAAAGGCTTTTTGCGCTCCATTAAATCTTCGAGCTTTAGCTTAAGTGCTTCCAGTTGTTGATGGTTTAATTTTGAGTTGGCATATTTAGCGGATTGCAGGCGCTCTGCTATATGAAATAATTTAGGTTCCTTAATGATATAAAAAGCAAGACCTAACATCAATAGCGCTATACCTATCCATATGATTTGCCAGTCTACTTTTTTAAGTACCGCATAGTCAAATACCCAATTGAGATACAAAAGTATCCAGCAGAGTATGCATAAACCTATAGCGAACAAAAAGTAAGTAAAAAACTTTGTCTTAACGTGATAGCTGATTTCTTCGTTAAGCTTTTTTGTAAAGTTCAAAAAGATTTTTACGCTTAAAACCCAATACGTAGTATTGATCAATAAACCAATGCCTAAAAAATATATGGTAGCATTTTGAGTAAAACCACTTGCCACTCTTTCTTCCAAAACCTGATCTGAGGGTATTATGAAATATAGCGTAACAAAGATATTATAGATCACTGCTGGTAGATAATGCAGGAGATCAGCATTCTTATATTTCTCTGCGGTAAATGATGATTTAGTGAGAAGGTAAATTGTGGCCCCGAATAGAAGTGTGGCAAATTCAGAAAAAGTAACCCATCTGTAATTAGCCGTAAAGATTTCAGATAAATAGAATACTCTCCCTGTAAGCCCAATACCCAGTGCTATGATTAGTATAATCAAATAGCGGTTAACTCGTTTTCTTTTTTTTGAAGAAAAACAGAATATTCCCAATAAGAAAATAGTTTGAAAAAAAGCAAAATAGACTAATTGATTTAATAAGATCTGCATAGGTCGGATACAATGATGTTAAAATATAAACTGAGTATAGTTTTCAACAGCATCAAAATTTAAGGTGTTATTTTTTTGCGTAAAAGAATTAAAATCATCTTGGTTATCCCACTCTGTTAAAATTAAGATATCTGGATTATAGTAATAACCAAGTGGTGACTTTCCATTTGTTAGAATCAGAATGTTTTTACCTTGATTAGATGCGACGAGTGATTTCCAATGCTGCATAAAATTTGTCAGATTTTTACCTTCTTTTTTCCAGTAAGCGGTCAAGGTATATAATTTTTCTTTTTGAAACCGTATCGTTTTGGATTCATCTATTTCATAATAAGTAGGTAGAAAAATGTCCCAAATATCTTTTCGCTGCTGATGGAAGTCAGATACCTCATCTGTTATATTTTCTATGAATTCTTCCCTGAGCTGCATATTATCCCATTTGGCTAATATTAAACTATTGGGCTGAAGGTTACCTAAAACTGTTTTTTTGATTCTAGTAAAACCTAAAGTTGTATAGCTCATTTCTTGCCCTATGGGTATTATAGTTTCTCTGTAGTGTTTAAACTTTTCTGAGCTGTTTGGTTTGGCTAAAATTAGTAGCAGGTCAAAAACTTCTCCTTTTTTTAATTGGATCTCTTGTGGTAATTGTTGCGCCTGAATGCAATAACTAAAGCTAAAAAAAAGTAGAATCAATGCTCTCATAACGGTTTGTTTAGATCACAAATCTAGAAGCATTTTTTAAAAACCGTATGAATATAGATGTGAGATAGGTACACTTACAGTATTGGTACGATAAAGCAGTTAATTATCAGCAAGTTGGTTGATTTTGTCAGAAGGTATTATTTCAGGTGAATATTTGTTATTGGCTACCCAAATCATAACCGAAACGATCGTTTCGGGTTCTATAGAACGATACTTTCTTAGCTTGCCTACCAATACAGGATTGATTAGACGCATTAACTGTATGAAAAGATATTCGCCAATACGCCGTTCTTGTCTTTTGCTATCAATTAATGATGGTTGTAAAATGTATGTGTTAGGGATATTAAATTCTAATACTACTTTTTCCATTTCACCTTTAGTGCGATTATAAAAGATAGCACTATTGGCATTAGCACCTAATGCTGAAACCACAATTAAAGTGTTTATACCGTTAGTTTTACATAACCTGGCAGCACTAACCGGAATGCCGTAATCTACATTATGATATTTTTCCTTGTCAGGAGTTTTTGACTTAGTGGTACCCACACAACAAAACACTTCATCAGCGGTAAAAGAAGTGCTATGATCTCTTAAATTGAACATATCAATTAAATGCTCTTCTATTTTAGGGTGATCCAATTTTACACTTGATCTGGAAAATAGTTTAATTTTAGCATAGCGATCATCTTTTAATAATTTATGCAATAAAATTCCTCCTGTAAGACCAGTCGCACCCAGAATTATTGCTGTTTTAGACATAAGAATTTGATTTGTTATTAAAGGTATGTAAAGAACCCATAAATTTGCAAGTAATTAGCTTTTCTTTTGGATATCATACAGGCACATAGAAAAATTATTCACGTGGATATGGACGCATTTTATGCTTCTGTAGAACAAATGGACAATCCGGAATTAAAGGGAAAGCCTTTAGCCGTAGGAGGAGGTTCAAAACGTGGAGTAGTTAGCGCTGCCAGTTATGAAGCAAGAAAATTTGGGGTACGGTCTGCCATGCCCGGATTCACTGCGCAAAAGTTATGTCCACAGCTTATTTTTGTCAAACCCCGTTTTGATCGATACAAAGAGATTTCTACTAAAATCCGCAAGATTTTTTTAGACTATACGGATTTGGTAGAACCTTTATCTTTAGATGAAGCTTACCTTGATGTTACTGAGAATAAAAAGGGAAACCCCAGTGCTACGCTTATCGCAAAGGAAATTCGTCAACGGATTTATGATGAGGTTGGACTTACGGCATCTGCTGGGATATCCATCAATAAATTCATTGCTAAAGTTGCCAGTGACTACGATAAACCCAATGGACAGAAAACAGTAAACCCTGAGGAGGTTGAAGAATTTCTGGAAAATCTGGATGTTAAAAAGTTTTATGGAGTAGGTAAGGTCACGCAGGCCAAGATGTATGAAATGGGTATTTATACAGGTAAAGATCTAAAAAGTAAATCCGAAGAGTTTCTTATTGAGCATTTTGGTAAGTCAGGAGGGCATTATTATAAAATTGTAAGAGGCATCCATTTAAGTGAGGTAAAACCCAATCGTGAACGTAAATCATTGGGTGCGGAACGTACATTTAGTGAAAATGTTTCTTCTGAAATTTATATGTTGGAGCGTTTGCAGAACATCGCAGAGGAATTGCAAAGAAGATTAAAATCCAGTAAAGTAGCTGGAAAAACAGTGACACTAAAGATAAAGTACAGTGATTTCACCTTACAAACTCGTAGTAAGACATTACCCTATTATGTCAGTGATGCTGATATTCTGCTAGAAACGGCTAAAGACCTATTGTATCAGGAAAAGATGAAAAACTCTGTTCGTTTACTAGGACTGTCTTTGTCCAATCTGAATACCGGTAAGGATACTACCAAAAAGATAAAGGATGAAAACGAATTTCAGGTGATACAGTTGAAGTTTGAGTTTTAGGAAGTAGGTTGTAAGCACAGAAAGCGAACGACTTTTATAATTCTTTTACTTAAATTACAATACTTAAAACCTTCTAGTATGTCTCAATCAAAAAACAACAATCATCTTCTATCAAATTCTCCTATTGAACTCTCAGATGAGGATCTTTTAAACTACAGGCACTATGCAGAAAAAATTAGAGTAATTATACAGAAAAGTGCAAATAATTCCAACCCTTTAACCTTGGGGATTTATGGGAAATGGGGAGAAGGAAAAACTTCATTTTTAAATCTTGTCAGAAATCAGATTGATATTTTTAAAAAGGAAAATGGAGATAAGGGCATAATGAAATATAACTTTAATCCATGGAGATATAAAACTGAAGACGAAATGATATTTTCTTTCTTCGAAGGTTTAGCTCAAAGTATGTTTTTGGAAAAGGAGTCAAACCTGCAGAAAGCAGGTAGGTATATTAAAAACTTTAGTAGATATCTAAAAGCAATTAAACTTTCAACTTCAATTGGAATTCCAGTAGGAATGCTAGGAACTAAATTGACCTTTGATCCAAGCGTCATATTTGAAAATTTAGGAGAGGATTTAAAGGGAGAAGAAGTTTCTTTGGAATCTTTTCAAAAGAAAATCGATGAAGCCTTGGAAGATTCCAAATGGAAAATAATTGTATTTATAGATGATATTGATCGATTGGATAAGAATGAAATATATACATTACTGAAGATAGTTAAACTTAATGCGAACTTTAAAAATTTGATCTATTTGATACCAATGGATCACGAACAAGTAGCAAAAGCAATTAAAGATAGGTATGGGGAAGTTATTGAAGATGGATATAAATTTTTAGAGAAAATTATAAACATCTCAATTCATTTACCTAAAATAGAAAGTACTGACTTAAAGCTTTTCTTTAACGAAAAGTTGCAAAGTGTTTTTTTATCAATGGAGTTTAATTCTGAACTTATAGAGATAAAAAGACTAGAATTAGAGGAAATATTTGATAACTATTTTATCTCTTTGTTTGAAACACCAAGGCAAATTATAAGAGTAATTAACAGTTTTTGTATTGGATTAATTTCAATAGGCGATGAGGTTCATATTGCTGACTTATTTTGGATTGAGTTTTTAAAAATCAGAAAGCCAAAAATCTATGGAGAAATTAAAAAATTTGATATCAATCATTTATCGTTAGGTTCAGTTGACATCGATCTAAATTCCATTTTTCCTCAAGATTCTGTAGAGGTAAGCAAAAATGAATTAGCAATATTAAAAACACTATTTCCTGATGAACCACGAACTGTTTTAGATGAATACGTGAACAGTTTATCAGAAAGAAAAGGAGGGAATTATAGAATTAATAACAGAGATCATTTTAACAAATATTTTTCTTACCATTTAGAGAATAAAATTGTAGTTGCAGACTTCAGTAAATTTAGGAGTACAATTATCAATAAGCATCAAAATTCTGAAGACATTGAAATTACCTCTAAAGTTAATTTGGTAGTTAAGGAGTTGATAAATAAATATGGTGATGGAAAAACGCTGTACGAGTTGGAGTCATTAATCAAACAGGAAAATGAAGTATCAAATCAATTAGATCTAATAAAGTATTTGCTAAAAAGTAGAGAATATTTCAACAATGATGAAAAAAACATTTTCTCCCGTACTTTAAGAACAGAATTGATTAATAATGTTGCCTTAATCCTAAATGATTTATTTGATAAAGGAGAACAAAAAATTAAAGATTATATAATTTCTATCTCAAAAGATTTAGATTATGTAGAATTATGTCATTTTACACGTAAGTTTAAAAATGGCGAAATAAGAAGTATGTTAGGAGATGAAATTTTCATTAAAGTTAAAGAGTTTAACGAGGCAAACGAACCTTTTTTTATGTATCCTGAGAATATTATGAATAAGATGGTAATGAGTATTTGGAAAGAAAGGGATTCTAAGGGGTTCGATGATTTTATAAAAGAAAATAATAATTCTAAAGAAGAAGTAGGCAATCTGATTAGAAATTTTCCTGGATATTGGAAAGGAAGTTATTTTGGTGCTCTGACTAAGGAAGATTATCAGTTTATGAAAACTTTGGTTGACGTAAAATTTGTTTATGAAAATGTAAAAAGATATTATAATATTAACGAAGCTAATTTAGATATTAATGCTTGGTATGATCGAGATGAACGAACAGTTGAACAAAATGTAAAAGAATTTGTGTTTCATTATTTAGACGATAATCAAGATCGTCATATGGTTCCAGTCTAAATATTACACAAAATCTCAGCAGCTCTTTTCAATGTATCATCTGTCTTTGCAAAACAAAATCGCAGTAGTTTGTTATCCTGCTGATTAAGATTGAAAACAGAGGTGGGTATGGATGCTATTTTATAATCTTTAGTCAGTCGTTCGGCAAAATCAACATCCCTTTCATCAGTTATGGCAGTATAATCCAGTAATTGAAAATATGTACCAGCGGATGGAGTAAAGGTAAACTTTGAGCCTTTTAATAATGACAAAAATAAATCTCTCTTTTGCTGATAAAAATTGGGCAAAGCTTCGTAGTGTTCAGGTTGTTTCAGGTATTCAGATAGCGCTGATTGAATTGGATGGTTACTGCAAAACACATGAAATTGATGCACTTTTCTAAATTCTCCCATCAAAACTTTTGGAGCTAAGCAATATCCCATTTTCCAGCCGGTGGTATGAAAGGTTTTTCCGAAGGAAACAGTTATAAATGCTCGTTCTGCAAGTCCGGGAAACATACTTGCACTTTGGTGTTGAACACCATCAAAAATAATATGTTCGTAGACTTCATCACTTAATAACAGAATATTTGTATTCTTCAGCAGGCGTTCAAGCTTGAGCATATCCTCTTTGTCCCATATCGATCCACTCGGGTTATGAGGGCTATTGATGATGATCATCTTGGTTTTATCATTGATTTTTGAGGCAACTTCATCCCAATGAGGTTTAAAATCCGGTGCTTGCAATTGTATTGGAACAACCGTTCCTCCAATAACTTCAATACTTGGTTCGTATGAATCATAAGCAGGTTTAAATACGATAACTTCATCTCCTGGTTGGATTACGGCTGCTATGGCAGTAAAGATAGCCTGAGTGGCACCAGATGTTATAGTAATTTCATGTTCAGGAGAATATGATTTATGATACAATCGTTCCACTTTCTCAGATATAACTTCCCTTAAAGAAAATAATCCTGCCATAGGAGCATATTGGTTATGACCATTTTTCATGGCCTGATTTACCAACTCTATAAGTTTTGGATCAACTTCAAAATTTGGAAAACCCTGTGAAAGATTAATAGCGTCGTGTTGTTGAGCCATTTTACTCATAATGGTAAAAATTGTAGTTCCGGTATTGGGTAATTTTGAAGTAATGGGTTGCATATATTTCTGATTTTCAGCTTAAATTAAAATTTAAATCTGTTTAATTTTTTGGTGTTTTCGCAAACGATTTCGGATATAAACTTAAACAAAAAGATACTTCTATTTTAAATTCATTATAAATACGGTATAAAGCGTCTTTAAATGTTGTTAAAAAGACATCCGAACCTTACTTTTGTGAATCGAAATTTTAAACATTTTAAATAATGGGTGGATTGATAAAATCTTCAATAGCTAGAAAAGTAGCGATGGCACTCTCGGGACTTTTCCTAGTTTTCTTCTTACTACAACACTTTAGCATCAATTTTACTTCAATTTTTAGTCCTGATACATTTAATGAGCTTTCTCATTTTATGGGAACTAATCCGGTGGTACAATTTGCTTTGCAACCTGTATTAATTTTTGGTGTGGTATTCCATTTTGT
>NZVW01000140.1 GCA_002697475.1 Aquimarina sp.
GATCCTAAGTCTGACGTGTCTACCAATTCCACCACACCCGCATAAAGTGCAATTTAACACTTTTTATTTGGTTTAATCCTAAGTCTAGCGTGTCTACCAATTCCACCACGCCCGCATTTTTGATTTGTACCACTTAGGACTCAGTACAAAACCACTCACTTTTGTTAGTAAGCGGGTGCAAATATACATAATAGAAACTAATCTCAAAGAAGTTCTATAATTTTTTTTAAAAATTTTGAACAGCTTTCAGACTATTCTCTCATCCATTTTTTCATTTCTGGAAATTTAAACGTGGAATCCTCCTGATAGGTTAGTCCCATCCACTGCAAAAGAGGCAATCCGATATAATTTTTATGAGCAAATTGAGTTATCAGCCAACTGCTATCTCCCTTGTATCCATTTTCGTGAAAAACCAGTTCAATAGGAATATTGATATGTTGTGCGGCAGCATAGGACCATAGAATTGTAGCAATTTCTTCACCTTCTTTATTTGATAGGTTTTGAGATGATACATTGGCATTTAGATATTGTCTTTCCCTCTGTGGAGTTACGGCAATATGACCAGCTTCGTGTAACAGGTCACCGGGATAAATAAGTTTGTCTTTATCTACTATTAAATTTCCATGACGTATAAGTATTCCTGGCAGAAAGGTTTTCTCTTTGATTTTTTTTAAAGTAATTTTTATGCCTATTTCATCCAGAAAAGAAAATATTTTATTCATAATTTTGTCTGTATTATTCAGCATTTTTCATATCTTCTTTAAGCTTTTTAATCAAATCTAGAGACGCTGGAGTATGGATTCTTTCAAGTTCCTGAATCATTTTAAGCTTTGTGTTCTTGTCATATTCTACGGATTTTTCCAGTGTCAAGTCATAACCGGATTTTATAAATAAATCGTCTGTCCAGGGGTTTCTGATACAGTCTATAACTAAATGAACGCGATCTGTCATTCCTTCGTTTTTTACGCTATGTGGTAGTGTAAAATCACCGTACCAACATTCTCCGGGTAGCATAGTCACGTTCATTGAATTGATGTAAAATGAAACATCAGGATTAGTGGTAATAGGAATATGGATTCTAAACTCTCCATCAGTGTAACTTAAGTTATGATCACAATGTTCTTTAATAGAACTACCCGGAAGAAGATTCAATAATCTAACAGATAGTTTTTTACATTTAAAACTGTCAACGATTTTTTGAAAATAAGTGCACCTTTTCATCAATTGAGTATCCTTATAATTCTCAGGGTTTAATTCTGTTGCAAAAATTTCTTTGTAGTCCCCGGATGATGATCGTAACGCTATTGAAGTCCATTTTCCAGTAAAGTCTGACGTATTATAATGATCCGTAAATCTAAACTTTTGACACATTTCTAAATCACGGAATAATAAACCTTCAGAATACTGAAAAGGTAATTTAAGATAGTCATTTGACATACAGATAGCTTTTGATGACTCGTTCAATTTACTTCATTTTTACTACTTTTAGGCAAAAATTAACTCAGAACTCATGCAGAATATTAAAGCTTATGTAGAGGAGCATAAAGATCGATTCATTAATGAACTTATCGAATTATTAAAAATTCCATCAATTAGTGCTGATTCAGCCTATAAAAATGATGTGATTAAAACGGCCCAGGCTGTTAAGCAGAGTTTGCTTGATGCGGGTTGTGATATGGTGGAAATATGTGAAACACCGGGTTATCCTATCGTATATGGTGAGAAGATTGTAGATTCCAATCTGCCCACAGTTCTGGTCTATGGACATTATGATGTACAACCACCAGATCCATTAAACCTATGGAATAGCCCACCATTTGAACCTGTCATTAAAAAAACAGATAAACATCCTGATGGTGCTATCTACGCCAGAGGGGCGTGTGACGATAAAGGCCAAATGTACATGCATGTTAAGGCATTAGAGTTTATGACGTCTACTGATCAATTGCCTTGCAACGTGAAATTTATGATTGAAGGAGAAGAAGAGGTAGGAAGTGCTAGTTTAAGTTGGTTTGTAGAAAGAAATCAGCAAAAACTAGCTAATGATGTCATCTTAATAAGTGATACGGGAATGATTGGAAAGGATATTCCATCTATTACCACCGGACTTAGAGGCTTAAGCTACGTAGAAGTTGAAGTTACCGGGCCTAATAGAGACTTACATAGCGGATTATATGGAGGTGCAGTAGCTAATCCTATAAATGTTTTGACTAAGATGATTGCATCATTGCATGACGAAAATAATCATATAACGATTCCTGGATTTTATGATAAAGTAGAGGAGTTAACCAAGGACGAAAGAGCAGAAATGGCTAAAGCGCCTTTTTCTCTTGAGGATTATAAGGAGTCTTTAGAAATTAGTGACGTATATGGAGAAAAAGGTTACACTACAAATGAAAGAAATTCTATAAGACCCACTCTGGATGTCAATGGAATTTGGGGAGGCTATACAGGAGAAGGAGCAAAAACGGTAATTGCCAGTAAGGCATATGCAAAAATTTCTATGCGTCTAGTACCCAATCAGGATTGGAAAGAGATTACAGAACTATTCAAGAAACATTTTGAAAGTATAGCGCCTGAAGCTGTAAAAGTCGAAGTAAAACCACACCACGGAGGGCAAGGGTATGTAACCCCAATAGATAGTATAGGTTATCAAGCAGCAAGTAAAGCATATGAAGAAAGTTTTGGTAAAAAACCGATACCTCAAAGAAGTGGGGGGAGTATACCTATTGTTTCATTATTTGAAAAGGAATTAAAAAGTAAAACTATCCTTATGGGGTTTGGTTTGGATAGTGATGCTATTCATTCTCCAAATGAGCACTACGGAATATGGAATTACCTTAAAGGTATTGAAACCATCCCGTTGTTTTATAAATACTTTACAGAATTAACCCAATAAAGTAGTGCTATCCGGAGATTTGAAAATCTCTGAAAGTGAGTAGTTGTTAAAATTGGTCTGGATTTTGATGTAAACCAAGAAGAAAAATAAACTCATGAAAAAAAATACATTATTAGTTTTAGTGTGCTTAAATGTAGTACTCGTTTTTATAGATTCATTCGAATTAAGGGCACAAGTTATAGCCGCACCATCGATCAAAGCAAGTGCTGAAAAATTGGATTTATCCGATTTCAGAGGGAGTGTATATCTGGATGATAATTTTCAACAAGGAACTATTTATGATGAGCTTACAGGACAGGAAAAGAATAAGTGGATACGGTATAATGTGCTAGATGATGTCTTCGAAATTAAACAAACAGAAAATAGTACCAATATAGAGGTGTTGAAAAAAACCTATGAAATTTTTGTAGAGATAAAGAACAAGAGATTTTATTTCAGAAATTATATAGACAAGCAAGGAAACAATATTACCGGATATGTTGAAAAAATAGCTGAATCAAAAGAAAATGAGTTCTGTATTAAATATGCTAAGGAATTGACTATGCCTCAAAAGGCTCAGACTTCTTTGGAGCAGGATCTTCCGGGTAAAATCAAAGACGATAGCTATTATTTGGTAGGAAAAGGAAATGAACTGAAACCTGCAGAAATTGATAAGAAGAACATTTATACTTTTTTTTCCGAAGAAAAAACTGCTAAGCTAAAAGCATATGTTAAAGAACATAGACTTAAATTTAGAGATACTGATGATATTAAGAAGTTAGTTGATTACAGCGAAAGCCTATAATTCATCAATTTTGATTGTAACATATAAGCCTGCGTTTGCAGGCTTTTTTTTGTACTAGTTGTATGTTTAAATTTTTTATTCTACATTTGTAGAGTAAATTCTAAAAAAGTAGAATAATGAGCTTGTCTAACGCAGAAGAACAATTAATGAAATATCTATGGAAGCTAGATAAAGCCTTCTTAAAAGACTTGCTTGAGGCATATCCTGAGCCTAAGCCAGCTACTACAACAGTAGCTACCATGCTTAAGAGGATGCAGGATAAAGGATACGTAGATTATAAATTATACGGTAAGTCCAGAGAGTATTTTCCATTAGTCAAAAAAACAGATTATTTCTCAAATCACGTAAATTCTTTGATAAAGAACTTTTTTAATAATTCAGCGTCGCAGTTTGCGTCCTTTTTTACGTCAGAAACAAATTTGTCTACCGAAGAGTTGGAAGAATTAAGAAGTATTGTAGATCAACAAATAGAAAAGCAAAGTAAATGATAGCCTATTTAATCAAATCTTCATTATGTTTATTCGTGTTATGGAGCTTTTACAGATTGATTCTGGAGAAGGAAAAGTTCCATGGTATAAAAAGATTTTATCTTCTTTTTTGCCTCGCCTTTTCTTTTGGGATTCCACTTATCACCTTTACTTATGTTGAAGAGGTTTATTATAACCCTACAGAGGTCATAGTATCAGAAGGAATTCCCATAACACACTCAGAAATACCCCAGCAAAACCAAAATCCGGAAGCTTTATATTATGCTTTGTTTGCGTTATATCTTTTAGGGGTTATTGTTTTTGCTTTACGATTCATTCGCAATTTGTACCGCTTATACACTACAGTGAATACGAATGAAAAAAAGAAGGATGTGGTTCATACTAATGTGCTCTTAAACAAGAAAATTATACCATATTCATTTCTGAAATACATTTTCTTGCCTAAGGCAGAGTTTGAAGCAGGGGCTATTCCAGAGGAAATACTGCTTCATGAAAAGGCTCATGTAATGCAAAGACATACCTGGGATATATTATTTATAGAATTTGTTCAGGTTATCTTTTGGTTTAACCCTTTACTTATATTCATAAAAAAGGCAATACAATTAAACCACGAGTTCTTGGCAGATCAAAGCGTGGTCAACAAACAATTTTCAATAAAAAATTATTTAAATCTGCTGGTAAATTATCCGGTCAGCCCTAATCAAGCTGCACTGACCAGCCCAATCAATTATTCATTAACCAAAAAACGAATTTTTATGATGTCAAAGCAATTTTCAAAAACAAGAGCGGTAACTCGTTTACTGCTCTTAATACCTGTAATTTTAGGTTGTATCTTATTATTTAATAATCAAATTATTGCGCAGCAAAAAAACACCTGGACCTATACCGAAACTGTGAGTACAGATCAGGATAAAAATATTACTATAAAGGTTTCCGGGAACAGTATTGAAGTTAATGGTAAATCTACCACTCTCGATAACTTTGCTCAAACCCTTGATGAAATTACAAAATCCTGGAATACGGGAGATTTAGCAAATGCTAATCTCAATATTAAACTTAACAATGCCGATGAGGGTGTGCTTAATAAATTAAATAAGGAGTACAGAACTACAGCTTTTTTTAAGGCTAATCCTGACAGACATGATTTAATACCACCACCTCCACCTGCACCACCTGCACCAATAATGGCAAAAAGTTCAGCTATTCCACCTCCACCGCCTGTGGCTAAGAAAAATAGTGATGTTCCTCCAGCACCCCAGGCTCCAGAAGAAATAGAAATTGAGATAGAGGATGAGGAGCAGGAGATAGAATTGGCGATGATTAGAGCTGAAGAAGCAAGAGAGAATGCTGAGAGAAGGGCAATGATAGCCATGGAAACTTCAGAACGTGTAAGAGAAAGAGCTGAGAGAAGTGCTGAGGAAGCTATGGTAAAAGCTGAAGAGGCTAGAAGAAGAGCAGAAGTTAATATGCACGAAGCAGAATATAGAAGAGTAAGGTCAACAGAAAGGCAAAGAGCCGATCTTGAAAGAAGAAGAGAAGAAGTAGAACGTGTAAGGCAATTAGCAAAAGAAGAAGCTGATCGTGCCAGAATAATGGCTAGAGAACAGGTAGAAGTTGCCAGAGTACAAGCTACTGAAGCCAGAGAAATGGCCAGGGTAGAAGCTCAGAGAGCTAGGGAAGAAGCTATGGTTATGGCTGCAAAGGCTAGAGAAATGGCAAGAGTAGAAGCACAAATAGCTAGAGAAGCTTCAATGAAAGAGACTCAGGAGTTAAGAAGACGCTATGAAAAGGACAGGAAAGAAATGCTAAAAGAAGAGGAGAAAGCTTTAAAAGAAAGGCTTAAAACCGTGAAAAAACAGATTAAAGAAGAAAAAAAGTCCAAAAAGAATTAATCTTCACTTTAATTTAACACCAGAACTCCCTTTTTAGGGAGTTTTTTGTGCAACATTTTATTCATTGTCAGCGTTGTATACTAAAATTCAATCAAAAACCCCCTAGATTATGTTGAAACGTTTTTTTATTATCTGCTCGGGAGCAGATACTACAATTTTGGATAACTGCTCTAACGGAGAGCAGAATAAATATGCAGGGATTGGAGCTACGGTATTTTTCACTGCAGTAATGGCTTTTGTTGCAGCCACCTATGCATTATATACCGTTTTTGATAATTATTATACATCGGTTTTCTTTGGGTTGATATGGGGTCTTCTTATTTTTAATCTGGATCGCTTTATCGTATCAACGATTAAAAAGAAGGACAGTTTTATTGACGAATTACTTCAGGCATCTCCAAGAATTGTATTGGCTATCATTATAGCAGTGGTGATAGCAAAGCCTTTAGAATTAAAAATTTTCGAGAAAGAGATTGATCGCGTTCTTTTGGAACAAAAAAATGATTTTACCTTAGCTAATAAGGAGCAAATTGCAACGCAATATAACCCGGCAATTACAGCTATTGATACCGAAATTGATAATCTTAAAAGGGAAGTTGAAAATAAGGAAAATGAAGTCAATTCTTTATATGACACTTACATAGCAGAGGCAGAAGGTAGAGAAGGGACAAAGTTATTGGGCAAAGGTCCTGTATATAAAGAGAAAAGAGAAAAGCATGATGTGGCCTTAGCTGAATTATCAGATTTAAAGAAGGCCAATTCAGAAAAGGCAATTGCACTTGAAGCAAAGAAGAATGAACTAGCTTTAGAATATGAAGGTAAAGTGGAGGATTCACAGCCTATCATTGATAATTTTGATGGATTAATGGCCAGGATTAATGCTTTAGATGAGCTACCTTGGTTGCCTAGTTTCTTTATATTCTTATTATTTCTGGCTATAGAAACCTCTCCTATTTTCGCTAAATTATTAGCACCAAAGGGAGAATATGATTTTAAACTTAGTGACCTTGAAGGTGAAATTAAGACCTGGGTTTCTCAAAAAGAAAATCAACGTAGAGTTGTATTAGATACGGATCACGCTATAAATGACAAAGTATATAAAGATCTTGAGGAAGAAGAGGAGCTATATGCTTACAAAAAGAAAATAGCTCGCGAGATGATGAAAAAGCAGCAAGATACTTTCTATAAACGCCAAACAGGAATATTATAGTAAAGTGTTACAGAATAACAGGGGCTTAAAATCTTCTGTCCGGATGAAAAGCATCGATACCTATCGATGTTTTTTTATGGGATATAATCTCAGAAACCAACTTCCCGGTAGAGGCTCCCATCGTCCAACCCATCATTGCGTGGCCAGTAGCTATAGTTAGATTCTTATACCCTGATAATCTGCCTATATATGGCATTCCATCTGGTGTTACAGGTCTTAGTCCGCAAGCAGCTTCAGATTTTTCTTCCTCATGAATTTCGATGTCAGGATAGTATTTATTAGCTGCTTTTGCAATAGCTTCAACTCTAATAGGATTAATAGCGTGATTGACACCTGCAATTTCCATAGTTCCGGCAAATCTGGTAAAACCATCCATAGGAGTAATGGCAACTTTAGACTCTACTAAAATTGCAGGCAAAGATATACCGGTATCACGATAAACATTAATACGATATCCTTTTCCGGGTTCAAGAAGGAGATGAATTCCTAACTTTCTGCATAATTGTTTTGTCCAGGCTCCGGATGTAAAGACAAATTCATCTGCAGTATAGCTATTTCGGTCACTGGAAACAGAAATAATGTTTTTGCTTTTAAAATTTACAGCATTAATTTTTTCATTTTTGATAATCGTAACCCCTTCTTTGATCAGGTAATCTTTAAGCCTTTCCATAAAAGATTGAGGAGTACTATGCCAATCACACAAAAAGTGAACAGCTCCTTTAGCCTCAATTTTAACTTCGGGCTCTATTTTTGCCAGTTCCTCTGAGTTTAATGTTGTTACCTCCAGACCTTCTTTCTGAGCTATTTCTGCTACTTTAATTTCTTCTTCAAGGGCTTTGTCTGTCTGGCACAACATAAGCAATCCTTTTTTATCGAGATGTGTACTGAATTTTTCTTCTTCAATGATTTGAGCATATAAATCTCTACCTAAGGTGGCAATATCCTTTATAGCCGGGATGGCTTTTTGTACATTTTTAGCTGAACAGGATTTATTAAAAGCCCATGTCCATTTTAAGAAGTCTGGTCGTATACTCGGTTTGATAAATAAGGGACTTGAAGGATTAAACATCCATTGTATTCCTTTTTTCATTACTCCCGGAGCAGCTAAAGGAATGATATGACTTGGAGATAGATAACCAGCATTAACATAAGAGGCACCATGATCCATTGAAGATTGATCAATTATAACGACCTCATGTCCTTCTTTATGCAAATAATAAGCTGAACTTAAACCTATTATTCCTCCTCCGATAATTACAATACTTTTCAATGATTCAATTATTTAATTGTTAAATGAGTTAATTAGTAAATGTATTCGTTTTTGCTTTGGATAAAACTTTAAGAATTTCTTCAGCGTCATTCAGCAATGGTTGAATAATTCCTTCTTCAACTATATCTGAATCTTTAAGGATTTCCAACCAAAAAACGGTTTCATCAGCCTCTTCTACAGTGATAGAAATTTTAGAAAAAAACTCTTTTTTAGATCTGGCTATGCAAGCTGCTCTATAATTTGCGGCAGTTGATGTTGAACTTTTTATTAATTGATAGGCAATTACATTTAAAGCAGTAGTTTTTTCTCTATTATTAAATAGTTGGATCACCTTTATAGAAAGTTGTTTAGTTCTATTTTTAAAACTTTCAATAAATTCACTTTTGTTAGAAACTTTCAGATTGGTTTCCATATTGATTCATTATTTCATTATCAAATTATCCCTTTTTTAATTAAACCACCTGAAACCCTAGTGCATAAGGGTCATCTTCAGTATCAATACTAATTGTGTTATATCCGTAAATTTTTGCCCAACCCTGAATACTGGGGATAATTGCTTTCACATTCCCTAAAGAGGTTTCTTCTTCTATTCTACCTATAAATTTACTACCTATAAAGCTTTCATGAATGTAATTCTCACCTTTTTTTAGTTTTCCTTTACCAAATAACTGAGCCATACGTGCTGAGGTGCCGGTACCGCAGGGAGAACGATCAATGGCTTTGTCTCCATAAAATACTGCATTTCTCCCGGATGAGGTGGAATCAATAGGTGTTCCGGTCCAGAGCATATGTGATACATCCCTTATGGTATTATTTTCAGGGTGTATAAAGTATTCCGGATATTTTTTATTAATAAGATCACGAATCAATTGTGAGAGTTGGATGATTTTACCGGCAGTAAAATGCTGTATTCCGCTAAATTTTTTTTGAGGATCTACAATAGCATAAAAGTTACCACCGTAGGCTACATCAAAAACTAATTCACCCAGCTCGGGGCAATTAATGGTCAACCCCTCTGCAGCAAGATAAGACTCAACATTTTTTAGTTTCACCCAGTCCACCTTTTTATTGGTTTGCTGGTATTCAATTTCAATAAGACCGGCAGGAGTTTCCATTCTGATTTTTCCGGGAATTTTAGGAGCAATAAGATGTTCTTCAATAGCAATCGTTATAGTTCCTATGGTTCCGTGTCCGCACATGGGCAGACAACCTGAAGTTTCTATAAACAGAATTGCAAAATCATTTTCAGGATTGTGAGGTGGATATAAGAAGCTACCGCTCATCATATCGTGTCCCCGGGGCTCAAACATTAGGCCTCGGCGAATCCAGTCAAATTCTTTGATAAAATTCTGCCTTTTCTCGCTCATAGAATTGCCCTTGAGATCAGGGTGTCCTGTAGTAACCACTCTAACCGGGTTGCCACAAGTATGGGCATCTATACATTTATAAATATGTTTAGCCATAGTTAGATCGTAGCATTAGTTAAGGTTCCATTTACGGTTCTGTTAATTTGCAAAGGATTCTCGTTTTTGAGCGCTTCAGGTAATAATGAATTCGGCCAGTTTTGATAGGAGAAGGGGCGTACCCATCTTTGGATCGCACCCGTACCGACCGATGTAAACCTGCTATCTGTAGTTGCAGGGTATGGCCCACCGTGGATCATTGATGGACATACTTCCACCCCCGTGGGAGCTCCATTATATATAATCCTGCCAACTTTTTCACTTAGTGTTTCTATAAGTTCACTGTAATGTATAGCGTCATCACCTTCTCCCAATACAGTTCCTGTAAGTTGGCCTTCTAAGCTATGAATAACTTTATGTACTTCTTCCTTATCCTTACACAGAATTACTAGAGATAAAGGGCCAAAAACTTCTCTGTGCAATAATGGATTTTTTATAAATTCCTGTCCACTGACCGTAGCTAATGTTGGTAATCCATAGTTTACCTTGACTTCATTACTTGATGGCGTTAAAAGACTAACTCCGGATTGCTTTGTTAGTGTAGACCTATCTTTGCTATAGGTTTGTTGTATAGCAGGATGTAGCATACAGGAAGGAGTAATTTCCTGGATTTTATCTGATAGTTCTTCTATAAACCTATCTAAAGTTTCACTTTCAATTGCTATTAGTAGGCCAGGGTTGGTACAAAACTGTCCTGCCCCTAGCGTAATAGATTGAGCATATGTTACCGCAAGTTCAGACGCTTTAAGTTTTAGCGCTTTAGGTAAGATAATAACGGGATTAACGCTACCCATCTCAGCAAATACAGGAATGGGCTCTTTACGCTGTGCGGCCAAATCTAACAATGCTTTTCCTGCTTTAAAACTTCCTGTAAAACCAACCGCTTTTGTTAATGGATGACTAACTAATTTTTGACCTACCTCAATACCCGAACTATTAAGGTTAGAGAAAACTCCATTAGGCATATTCGTTTTTTCAGCAGCTTTAAGTATTGCAGAAGCTACTAATTCTCCCGTACCTGCGTGCATAGGGTGCGACTTTACAATAACGGGACATCCCGCAGCTAATGCTGAAGCTGTATCTCCCCCGGCAGTAGAAAATGCTAAAGCAAAATTACTGGCGCCAAAGACTACTACAGGCCCCAGAGGGATATTCATTCTTCTCAGGTCTGGTTTTGGGACAGGTGCTCTATCCGGAATAGCGGTATCTATGGTAGCATCAACCCAGGAACCTTCTCTTAGTAAATCTGCAAACGCTTTGAGTTGATTGACGGTTCTTCCTCTTTCTCCAATAGCTCTGCCTTCCGGTAATCCTGTTTCAGAAACATAGGTCGAAATGAGTATATTTCCTAAAGCCATAATCTCATCAGCTATAGTGTCCAGAAATTTGGCTTTTTGATGATCTGAAACGTTTTTGTAGGTTCTAAATGCCTGATTAGCCAAGTGCAAGGCATTTGC
>NZVW01000141.1 GCA_002697475.1 Aquimarina sp.
ATCTGGGCATTAGTTGGAAAATATGAACAAGCAGGAAAAAATGTTAAGATCAAACATCTTAGCGAAGAATGTCAGGAATTGATGATCAAAGCTTCACCAAGATTAGCCAGTGTTATAGAACATAATATCGATGACCCGCGATATCACGTTATGGCTAAAGTGATGGAGTAAAATAGTGTTGATGTCAAACATACTTATAAAATAAAAAAAATGGATATTCCTTTTGAGCCTGAGATGTTTGGGATACAATGGAATATCCATTTGATTTTAGAATACGCTGCTTTTTTTATAGGTTTTAGATACTATCTTTATTTAAAGAAAAAAGCCAAAGATCAAATCTCATCAACCAATCGATTATCTATTATTATTGGAGCTGTATTTGGAGCCTTTTTTGGATCAAGAATTATCGGTTTTCTTGAAGCTCCCTATGTGAATACATTTAATCTTAATTACGTACTGCAACTACTCAATGCTAAAACGATTATGGGAGGTCTGTTTGGAGGATTAATTGGCGTAGAGTTAGCAAAATGCTATATCGGGGAAAGGAAATCGTCAGGAGATTTATTTACATTTCCTATTATTTTAGGCATTATCATAGGAAGAATAGGTTGTTTTTTAGCAGGAACAAATGAATTTACGTATGGAAAAGTGACTAATTCATTTGTAGGAATGGATCTTGGAGATGGATTAAGAAGGTACCCTCTTGCCCTATTTGAAATTTTATTTTTAATGATATTATGGTTTTTCTTAGGACAGTATCAACGTAAAAAACAATTAGATATCAATTCTGGACTTATTTTTAAGAACTTTATGATCTTTTATTTTTTGTTTCGCTTTTTTATTGAATTTTTAAAGCCAAACACTTTCTTAATATTTGGATTGAGCACGATACAATATTTATGTATCTTATGCCTAATTTATTATCATAAAACGATCCGAAGATTTTTATATGCCTACTAGAAGTTATACGTACTACGATTTTACTTTGAGTTTATGTCCTACTTGTTTAAAAAGAATTGACGCCAAAATTGTTTTTGAAGAAGACAAGGTTTTTATGCTAAAAAGGTGTCCTGAGCATGGGCGATCCAAAGTTTTGATTGCAGACGATATAGAATATTATAAGAATATCAGGAATTACAATAAGCCATCAGAGTTTCCTCATAAGTTTAATACTACTACAGACTATGGTTGCCCGTATGATTGTGGATTATGTCCTGATCATGAGCAACATTCCTGTCTGTCTATCATTGAAGTAACTGACAGATGTAACTTAACTTGTCCTACCTGTTATGCTTCTTCGTCACCGGGATATGGAAGACACAGAACTCTGGATGAGATAAAGAAAATGCTTGATACAATTGTAGCTAATGAAGTAGAACCGGACGTTGTTCAAATCAGTGGCGGAGAGCCTACTATTCATCCTCAGTTTTTTGAGATTTTGGATTATGCAAAACAGTTGCCGATAAGACATTTAATGGTAAATACCAACGGGATAAGAATCGCAAAAGATATTGAATTTACGAGACGACTGGCTTCATATATGCCGGACTTTGAAATATATCTTCAGTTTGATTCATTGCGTCCAGAAGTTTTAGAGAAACTTAGAGGACAAGATCTTACTGAGATCAGAAGAAAAGCAATTGATAATTTAAATGAGTTTAATTTATCTACAACTTTAGTAGTAACTCTTGAGAAAGGGTTAAACGATGGAGAAATAGGTGAAATAATTGATTTTGCAACACGTCAAAAGTGCGTAAGAGGAGTAACGCTACAACCCACCCAGATTGCAGGGAGACTTGAGGATTTTGATGCTCAAACTAACAGAATAACCTTAACTGAAGTACGTCGAAAGATTTTAGAGCAATACCCTATTTTTAATGAAGAAGACCTGATTCCTGTTCCTTGCAATCCTGATGCTCTGGTTATGGGATATGCATTGAAAAGTGATGAAGGGATACTTCCGTTAACCAGATATATCAACCCTGCTGATTTGCTGAATAGTGGTAAAAATACAATTGTCTATGAACAGGATACTGAATTACACGGTAAAATGCTGGAGTTATTCAGTACCGGTAATTCTGTAGAGGTAGCAAAGGAAAATTTGAAATCTATTATGTGCTGCTTACCTGAAATCGATGCTCCTGATTTAGGGTATGACAATTTATTTAGAGTTATTATCATGCAGTTTATAGATGCTTATAATTTTGATGTGAGATCGATAAAAAAGTCCTGTGTGCATATTGTAGATAAAAACTATAAAATCATTCCTTTTGAAACGATGAATCTTTTTTATAGGGATGATAAAAAATTATATCTTGAAGAATTAAGAAACCAAGTGTTATGAAACTGAATTCCTTAGTATTAGAAGTTGGTAATCTGGATGGATTAATAATACTAATCCTTATGATTATGCTGGGGCCACCTATATTACTGGCGATTATTGGATGTATTCTGCGTATGGCAAAAAACCCGAAAGCTGGAAAGGTATTCTTTATCCTTTCAGGGATTTATTTGGTAGTAGGATTAGGTATTTGCGGAGCAATGATACTGGGTTCATAAGGCCCTTGATGCTTAAATAACATCAAAACGCTTGCTTATATAGATTGTTAGATTTTTTTTAAAAGATACAGATGTTCATTAAGAATATCATATTTACTATTAACGCTTATTTGTGGTGCATACTTTTGCAATAGTGTAAATTCGTCTTTAAATGTTATCAATTCATAACCATCAATATTTTCATAGAACTGATGAGTCAGAGTCTGATGATTAAAAGAGTCATTTTTATCATTATGACTATCAAAATAGTTTAATAATCTTTTATAAACATCAGTGCTTTCAATATCTGGAGTATAGGATACGCTCCCTATAACATCACCGGTCTTTTGTAAATGACCAAAGACCCTAAAAAGCTTGTTTGTAACTGCTAGAGAAAGAAAGAACAAAACTCCTTCTAAGAGAATGAAAACAGGCCTTTTGTTTATTAGAGGTTTGATTTTTTTAATGATCTCATCCTCAGATGAAGTATTAAAATCTACGGGTAGATATTCGATTCTTCTTTGAGGTAATTCACCGTGTTCAATCCATTTTTCGATCTTATTTTTCTTGTAGTCTAAAATATCTCCCTTATCAATTTCTATTGTGGTAACATTTTTATCTAATAAAAATTGGTACATACTAAAACCTGCTCCAAAGTTGATCAAGATTCCGCCTTTATTTTTTGTAAAAAAATCTTTAAGCTCTTCATAAAAGAAGCGGTTTCGTATACTGTGTAAAATAGCTTCATATGGAGATATAGTTTCTACTATTGAAGGTATTAAGGCCTCAGTTTTTGAATTGTTCCATAGCTTGGCATAAGGATCTCTGCTCACATCCTCGTGATAAGATCTATAAGTAGAAACTATAAATGCGGTCTCATGAATTTGCATAATTGAAAGATACAAAAAAAAGGATCTACTAAAAGTAGACCCTTTTAAGATATCTTAATTATCACGATTATTACAAGCCTGTTACCTGAGTGGAATCCTTTGTTAATTTTTCTTCCTTATTTATATGATCAGCAAGTCTTGTCTTCTTTTTATTATCAATTTTAAACCCATTTCTATCCATAAGAGCATTATAAAAATCTTCTTTAGTTCTTAATGCTACTTTTTTATCCTCCTTTATTTTAATATCAAAATTATTTACCGCGACAAGAGTTTTATAAAAGTCATACTTCGTAGTTTGAGTTTTTTGCTCATTTTCTACATACGTATTCTTCTCGGTTTCCTGCTGAGCAAATACACTTAAACAACTAAAAGAAATAAAAAGGGTAAGTAATAATTTTTTCATCTTGGGGCTTATGAATTAATATTATCTGATGCGAATATATAGGTAAATTCTTTGTTAAGAAAATGATTTCTAAGCTTTTAGATAAAAACACAAAATTATCGACAAACTACACAATTTTTACGGTTAATCCGTAAAAATATCGGAAATTATGATCTAAGTAATTAATAGCTAATAACTTAATTGCAGATTATGTCGCTTATAGCATTACTGTCATTAGTTCCGTTTTCATTGTTAATTGTCTCATTAAATAGGGTAAACCTATCCAATGCATGATGCGAAGATCTTGCAGAAACCTCCATGGTATAAATCCCAGGAGAGTTAAACTCTACATAGATGTCGTGTGCATCATTATCACTGGTTCTTGATTGCCACTTCCACGTGCCGGCACCACTAAGGTATATTTTAAACCATCCGTCTTTGCTGGCACCGTTAGGGTTAGGTGTTAGGCCTGTATCTCGGGGATATATGATGCTTTCATTCTTTTTGCCATAAAATCTATCTGCATCTCCAAATCTTAACCAAGAGTCATTATGTTCTGAACCTTCAGTTCCTTTTGCAATTTGGGATCGCCAAATAAAACGATATGTTCCAGGAGTATTAATTTTTATTTTATAGGTGAGTAATCCGTTACCGGGATTACTTAAATATTGATCCCCTTTCCATACTAAATATTTAGAGCCGGTAAAACCCTGTAGAGAGTCATTTTTTTCCCAACCGGATAGCTCTTTAATACTTTCAAACTCCACTGTGACTATACCGTCTTTTTCTTCATAAGCAAAGTCGGTAGGGTTTGTGCATCCTGAAGAATCAGGATTGTTGTCTGTGTCTGTGTCATTTCGATCATCATTACTACAAGATAACACAGTTATTAAAAAGGCAACTAATGTTGCGAAGCGTATTGTTTGCTTAAAAAGAGATATCATAGTTTAGATTAGTTGGGTTTATAGACTATAACGCATTTTTTATGTCTACAGTATCCGGAACTAAACCAGAAACATTCCCGCCATGTCGAATAACATCTCTAACTATTGAAGATGAAATATAGCTTTTGCCTGAAGAAGTGAGCAGAAAGACAGTTTCTATTTCAGACATCTTTCTGTTCGTATGAGCTATGGCTTTTTCGAACTCAAAATCTGCGGGATTGCGAAGGCCTCTGAGGATAAAGTTAGCATTTTGTTCTCTACAGAAGTCTACAGTAAGACCTTTGTAGGTCATTACTTTTATCTTAGGCTCATTTTTAAAAGCTTCTTCAATAAATTTCTTTCGGTCCTCTAGACTAAACATATATTTTTTTTCAGAGTTAACTCCTATAGCTAATATAACTTCATCGAATAGGGTTAATCCTCTTTCAATAATATCATAGTGACCTAAAGTAATGGGGTCAAAAGAACCTGGAAAAACTGCTCTTCTCATAAATATGATTTGTGTGATGTTTTATTGATGTAAAGGTACAAAAAGTAAAGATTGCAGTTTCTTTATAAACCATTTAAAGCTTCTTCAATGGAATTTGTAATGAGATCCTGAATGCTTATTCCTACAGCTGCGGCTTGTTGGGGTAAAATACTGGCTTCTGTAAACCCTGGGTTTGTATTCATTTCTACAAAGTACGGCTCGCCATTATGAAAAATGTATTCGCTCCGCGAAAAACCTTTCATTTTTAATATTTTGTAGATTTTAAGAGCCAGATCCTTTACTTTTTTTTCGTCTTCTTCAGATATTCTTGCCGGAGTTATCTCCTGAGACTTGCCCAGATATTTAGCTTCATAATCAAAGAATTCATTTTCTGAAACAATTTCTGTAAGGGGTAGTACAAGATCTTCTCCTTTATATGTTATTACACCAACAGAAACTTCAGTACCACTTAAAAAAGATTCAATGATAATTTCATCATCTTCCTTGTAGGCTATTTCAATCGCAGGAATAAGTTCTTCTTTCAATTTTACTTTAGAAACACCATAACTGCTTCCGGCTTTGTTAGCTTTCACAAAGCAAGGGAGTCCTACTTTGCTTAGAATTTCATCTACCTTGATTTCATCTCCTTTGTTCAGGAAATAATTGGTTGCAGTTGGTATACCATAAGGTTTTAGAGTGCTTATGCAATCTCTTTTATTAAATGTCAGGGCAGCCTGATAAAAATCGCAAGCGGTTTGTGGAATACCTATAAGTTTAAAGTAGGCTTGCAATAGACCATCTTCTCCAGGAGTTCCGTGGACAATATTAAAGGCGGCATTGAATTTAATTTTTTGACCATTGAGCAGTAAAGAAAAATCATTTCTGTCAACATTATGTTTTTCATCATTTTCATCAACATAATACCATGCATTTTTAGTAATGTGGACTCTAAAAGGCTGGTATAAATTACGGTCTATATGCTTGTATACTACGTTTCCACTTTTTATGGATATATCAAACTCACTTGAGTACCCACCCATAAGAATAGCGATGTTTTTTTTCATAAGTAATCGTTGCTAATGAAACAAAAATATCATTTATCCGATAACAAATTATTATAACCCTTCGTTTTTATATCTTTGTCGACGTTATACTCAATAATTATGAATTTTTTCAAAGGGCTTTTTAAGTTTATTTCCAGTAAGATTTTTTTGATTCAGCTTGTTATAGCAATTGCACTTACCGTAATCATTGGTTTTATAGTATTGCAATGGTTAGATAGTACCACTAATCATGATCAACGTATTGCTGTGCCTAATCTTGCAAAAATGTCTATCGATGAGGCTAAAGAGGTTTTAGCCAATAAAGATTTGAGGTTAAAAGTAAGAGAAGATTCTGCAAATTTTAATCCAGATTATCCCAGATATTCAGTAATAGATCAGGATCCTAAGGGAGGAAGTACAGTTAAAGAAAACAGAAAGATATACGTAACACTTAATCCATCAGGTTATCAGAAGATTGAAGTTCCTGATGTAATACATCAAACAAGAAGACAGGCAGAGCCTATGCTTGTTGCTTCAGGATTTAAGATTGGTACCGTAACTTATAAGCCTGATATGTCTGATCAGGTACTGGAATTAAGGTATAAAGGAAAAGGAATCAAGCCTGGAATTATGCTTGAAAAAACTTCTACTATTGATCTTGTTGTAGGAGATAACGGAGGACGTAAATTAAATCTTTCCACAGAAGATCAATAATCAATAGATCTTAGCAAATTATTGTAATAAACTTATGGCAGAAGAAAATATAGAAATGGATGAATTTGATGGAAATGAAGATGATTTATATGAGCATTACAGATTTGTTGCAGGAGCAGGCCAGGTTCCTTTAAGAGTAGACAAATTCTTAATGAATTTTGTTGAAAATGCTACACGTAATAAAATTCAACAGGCGGCTAAGGAAGGGTCGGTATATGTTAATGATGTACCTGTAAAGTCAAATCACAAGGTGAAGCCTCATGATATTGTAAGAGTTCTTTTTTCACACCCTCCATATGAAAATCTATTAACCCCTGAAAATATACCTCTTGATATAGTTTATGAAGATGATGTTTTATTGGTAGTCAACAAACCTGCGGGAATGGTTGTGCATCCGGGTCACGGTAATTATTCTGGTACACTAATTAATGCGCTGATTTATCATTTTGATAATCTACCGAAGAACAGTAATGAAAGACCTGGATTGGTTCATAGAATAGATAAAGATACCAGCGGTTTACTAGTGATAGCTAAAACAGAAGAGGCTATGACACATTTAGCAAAGCAGTTTTTTGATAAGACCAGTGAGAGAGAATATATTGCATTGGTATGGGGAAATGTCGAAGAAGATCAAGGGACGATAGAAGGTAATATAGGTCGTCATCCAAAAAACAGATTGCAAAACACGGTTTACGAAGGAGATGATGCATATAAAGGGAAACCAGCTGTGACACATTATAACGTTATTGAGAGATTAGGTTATGTAACTTTAGTGTCTTGTAAACTTGAAACTGGAAGAACTCATCAAATTCGTGTGCATATGAAACATATTGGGCACACACTTTTTAATGACGAGCGATACGGAGGAGAAAGAATTCTTAAGGGAACAACTTTTACAAAATATAAGCAGTTTGTAGATAATTGTTTTAAAATTTTACCGCGACAGGCATTACATGCTAAGACATTAGGTTTTGTGCACCCGGTTACCAACGACAAAATGTTCTTTGAAGCACCACTTCCTGAGGATATTACGCTTTGTGTGGAGCGATGGAGGAATTATGCCAGAAACCAGGTTGAGGAATAACCGTATTTTATTGATTGTCAAAAAGAATTTTTAAAAAAAATCAGTCATTTATACCTGTAAACACTAAAATAAATGTAAATTAGCACCTTTAATTTTAAGTAATGAATAAAGGAACAGTAAAATTTTTCAACGATTCTAAAGGTTATGGTTTCATAACAGAAGAAGGATCTAACAAAGATCATTTTGTACACATCTCAGGTCTTGTAGACGAGATCAGAGAAGGAGATGAGGTAGAATTTGAACTACAGAACGGTAAAAAAGGATTAAACGCAGTAAATGTTAAGGTAATTTAATATATACGAATTAATTTTTTAGTACAAGCCTGCTTTTAGCGGGCTTTTTTTATGACCACATTTATCAAACAGGTTAATCCGTTTAGTATATGAGTGACATTAATTATAAACGCATATTTATCTTAGTCTGGTAATTAAGATATTATGTTCCAGGAATACTTCACAAAAGATTTAAATGAGCTTCCCGTAATTTTTATTGGTGTTCTGATTACTTATTTAATGATAATGGTGTTTACAAAAATCTTTGGATTGAAGAGTTTTGCTAAAATGACTGGCTTTGATTTTATTAATACTATTGCAATAGGTAATATTTTGGCGATGAGTATTGCTACAAGTAACCCGACAGTCCTCAGCGGAATTATTCTCATTGGATTACTTTATCTTATGAACTATTGTATTTCTTACCTTACTTTTAAATATAAGGCATTCAGGAATAAAATAAGTAACTCTCCAATTTTATTAATGCGAGATGGTAAGTTGCTCAGGTCCAATATGGAAAAAACCAAAATTACTTTGAATGAATTGCGGGGTAAGTTGAGAGAAGCCAACGTAATTAGGCTATGTGAAGTGAAAGCGGTAGTTTTAGAAACCACAGGAGATGTTAGTGTGCTTCATACTTCAGGTTCTGAAGATCTGGAGGATTTTTTGCTGGAGGATGTGAAGATTTAGATCATAAATACCTTCAATATTATAATAAGAAAGCTTTACTTAAAAAACTTTGTTATACCTATAACAATCGTATTTTTGAAATTTAAATATAATTTTACAACACATGAAAATCGTTATATCACCTGCTAAATCACTTAATTTTGAATCTGATCTTCCTACAACAAGAGGGACACAACCACAGTTTCTGGAAACGGCAGCTCAAATTAATAGAAAGCTGGCAAGAATGTCTAAACAGGAGATTGGAGATTTAATGAGTATTAGTGATAAGCTGGCAGATTTAAATTACACAAGATATCAGGATTTTCAGGAAGATCATACGAAAAAGAATTCAAGACCCGCTGTGTATGCTTTTGATGGAGATGTTTATACCGGTCTGGACGCCTATACGATCCCTACGGATAAATTAGATAGATTACAGGATACGCTAAGGATTCTATCCGGTATGTATGGAATGTTAAGACCATTAGATTTAATACAACCCTATCGTCTGGAGATGGGAACAAAATTACCAATTGAAAGAAAGGATAATCTTTATGAGGTCTGGAAAGAAACAGTTACAAAAGCTTTAAATGATGAATTGGAAGATGATGAGTTATTTATTAATCTAGCCAGTAATGAATATTTCGGAGCAGTAGATACAAAAAAGCTAAAGGTTCCTGTAATCACTCCAGTATTTAAAGATTGGAAAAATGATAAACTCAAAGTCATTAGTTTTTATGCAAAAAAGGCTAGAGGTCTTATGGTAAGATATATTATTGACACTAATGCTAAAACCATTGAAGATATAAAAGGTTTTAATTACGAAGGTTACAGCTTCAGTGAAGAGTATACAAAAAAGAAAAATGAGCTCGTTTTTGTTAGATAATACTTGAATTTTAGTATAGTTTTCTTTGTTTCTAAATTAGTATCTTCACGCATCTATTTCTACAAAGATGCAGAAGGCAATTCATATACTGGATATCATTAGTGCTAGAATCGGACAGGTGGTAAGCTGGGTTGCTGCGCTGATGGCTTTAGTGATAACTATAGATGTTATTATCAGATATGTTTTCAGATTCACATATATGTGGATGGTGGAAGTAGAAATTTATCTTTTTGGGATATTGTTTTTATTGGCTTCAGGATATACATTTCAGCACGATAAACATGTGAGAGTAGATGTTTTTTATAACAAGTTATCTGAAAAAGGAAAAGCCTTGATAGATTTACTTGGAGGATTGTTTCTGTTAATTCCCTGGTGTTATGTGGTAATAGTGTCTTCGTGGTATTATGCTCTATCTTCTTTTTTAATTGGCGAAAATTCCCCTCAACCAGGAGGTTTGCCTGCTGTGTATATTTTGAAGTTTTGTATAACTTTGGGCTTCAGTGTACTACTGTTGCAAGGAATTTCTCATATTTTAAAATCTCTACAAATACTATTTAAAAAGAACTAAGTGGCATATCTGGCAATTATATTATTTGTAATCATTTTTATTCTGATATTAAGAGGGTACCCGGTAGCCTTTACTTTAGGAGGCATATCAGTGGCGTTTGCATATGGGGTTTCTTTGTTCGCTCCGGAGGTATTTCAAATGTCCACCTTTTATCTTTTGCCATCACGTATTATGGGAGTGGTAAATAATTATGTATTAATGGCTGTCCCTTTATTTATCTTTATGGGTATCATGCTGGAAAAATCAGGTTTAGCTCAGAGTCTTTTAGAAACCATGGCGATGATGTTTGGTCAGGTACGTGGAGGACTTGCGATATCAGTGGTGCTAGTAGGGGCATTATTGGCCGCGTCTACGGGCATAGTTGGAGCTACAGTAGTAACAATGGGACTTATAAGTTTACCAACGATGTTAAAGCGGGGATATAGCACAGAATTGTCCACAGGGGTAATAGCTTCTTCAGGGACCCTGGGTCAGATTATTCCCCCTTCTATTGTTTTGGTTTTATTAGCAGATACGATTAATAGCTCTTCCAGAGGAACTTCTTCTGTAGATGTAGGAACGTTGTTCTCCGCAGCCCTTATTCCAGGACTGATTTTGGTTGGCTTATATATTCTTTACATTTTGATAAAATCCTTTGTACATAAAGAAGATGCACCGAGTATACCTGCTGAGGAGATTGCAAAATTCAGAGGGAAAAACTTTACCATTCGGGTACTTAAAGTACTTTTTCTTCCTCTGCTTCTTATACTGTTGGTGCTAGGTTCAATTTTTACAGGAGTAGCCTCCCCCACAGAAGCTTCGGCGATCGGAGCAATTGGGGCTACATTATTAGTTGTACTTCAGAAAAAGTTTTCATATCAGGTAGTTAAAGAAGTAGCGCAGGAAACTGCAAAGTTAACTTCTATGGTCTTTTTCATTTTACTTGGTGCTACAACATTTACCTTGGTATTCCGGAGTCTGGGAGGAGATGCGTATTTAAGGGATCTGATTGTTTCATCAGATTTGTCTCCAATGCTATTTTTATTATTAGTTATGCTGGTTGTTTTTATAGCTGGTTTTTTTATCGACTTTATCGAAATTGTATTTATTATCGTTCCGGTAGTTACTCCGGTATTTAATGCATTAGGTGTAGACATGTTGTGGGTGGGGGTGTTGATAGCATTGAATTTACAGACTTCTTTTCTGACGCCTCCTTTTGGTTTTGCATTATTTTACCTTAAAGGGGTTACGCCACCGGAAGTTAGTACAAGTCAGATTTATAAGGGTATTGTACCTTTTATTCTCATACAGCTGTTGATAGTTATCTTAGTGCTGTTTTTCCCCGAGGTTATTATCAGATAAATAGTTTTAAAAGCAAAGTTTATGTCTAAAAATTTTATTGCTATACTCGTTATTGTTTTGCTTTCTTCTTGTCTTGGAGATCCTCCGGCAAGTATGAATCCAACATCTTATGAGACTATAAAACCAGATAAGGTAATGTATTGGAAAATGACCACCACCTGGCCACCTAACTTCCCTGTGATAGGGGAGGTGGCAGAGAAGTACTCAGAGTGGGTGGATGAGTTGACGAATGGGCAAATAAAAATTAAAGTTTATGGAGGTGGTGAACTGGTGCCACCACTTGAGGCTTTTGATGCGGTATCTCAGGGAACTATAGAGATGGGTTGCGGAGCTTCATATTACTGGGCGGGTAAAACTCCTGCGGCACAATTTTTTGCAGCAGTTCCTTTTGGAATGAACAGTCAGCAATTGACCTCCTGGTTAGAAATCGGGGGTGGATATGAATTATGGAAAAAGACCTATGCACAGTTTAATCTGGTTCCATTTATGGGAGGTAATACAGGAGTGCAAATGGGAGGATGGTTTAATCGTGAGATTAATTCAGTTGAAGATTTTAAAGGCTTAAAAATGCGTTTGCCGGGTATAGGTGGTAAAGTTTTAGAGAAGGCCGGTGGCGCTGCGGTACTTGTCGCCGGAAGTGAAATTTATACCAGTTTAGAACGAGGTGTGATTGATGCTACAGAGTGGATAGGGCCATATCATGATTACAGAATGGGGTTTCATAAAATAGCCAAATATTATTATACACCCGGATGGCACGAACCGGGATCGCAGTTAGAATTTTTTATAAATAAAAATCTGTTTGATGGTCTTCCAAAACACTTGCAAGCAGCGCTGGAGGCAGCTTCTAAAAGAGCTCAGGTATGGGTACTTGCAGAGTTTGATAAGCAAAACGGAATCTATCTCGATAAGCTGGTCAATGAAGAAGGTGTTGAGGTGCGGGAGTTTTCTAAAGAAACATTGGATG